>JAGQHH010000041.1 GCA_020431945.1 Cyanobacteria bacterium HKST-UBA02
AAGGGGCAGGATGATCACCGAGGTGAGCCAGACGAAGGTCTTGCCGTCCAGGGCTTGTTTGGCCATGAGGTTCCACAGGGCGTGCAGAACCGCCGAAAGCATAATCAGGCTGAAGGCGAATGTGGTCAAAGCAGGCTTTCCCTTCGACTCCGGACCAGTAGATTCTAGCTCAGAGACTGCCAGTCTCTGTTAACGGAGAGTCAAATGTTTAATATCATCTCCGGCCACTGGCAGACAAAGGAAGTGGTCCAATTCCAACTGGGTAACGCTGAGTTTGATCGAAAGCAGTCATATGATCGTCAGACTTTATTGCTCTCTTAGCGGTCTCTTGATTAGAACGAGATGTTCACGACTTTATTTCTCTGGTGCATATTTTTTCTTCAACCCAACCTTTTCAAATCATGAGCCAACTCAATAGTGCGATGACTCCGGCGCAGTTCTTGCAGCACTGGAGCGACATGGGTGCCCGCGTAGACGACGAGGTCTTGCGAATCAACCAGGACCTGGTGAGAGCCGACCGCTGCTCCAGCAAGCCTGCTGTCTTTCGCAGAGACTGTGGGGACCTGTGGATCCCCCTGGGCAGAGACCGCGACCAGGCTTTCATGGAGCTGGTCAGGCAGCGTTTTGCCGATGCCGGGTGGACTGCGACCCTGACCGGTGATTTCGACATTGACGGTAGCCTGGCTGTCCTGGTCTTGAGGCATCCCGGTATCGCGGCAGCTCCGACAGTTCTTCGCGAGCTGGTTTCGATTTCTTTTCCATTTCGATAGAGGCGTTCTATGAATCAAACAGATGTTTCGACGGCTTACCAGGAGCTTCTGGTCTGTGCTCGTCGCGAGATTGTTTCGCGCTCGGTTTCCTCTCCGGGCGAGCTTGTCTGGGCGAAGCAGGTCCTGCGAGCCCTTCCCGGTGTCTACGATGAGAGCCTGCACGGACAGGCTGTGGGCATGCTAGCCTCGGCCCTCGTGGAAGCGATGCTCTCGCTTCAGGCTTCTCTGTTCTACTCGACCAACCTCCACAGCGGGCAGGTACCGCTTGCCGAAGCGCTGGTCGCTGGCTCCAGGCTCCTTGCCGAGCTACTCGAGAGCGTAAAGGTCCAGCGTCTGGAGGACCTGTCTCGGGCTCTTCTGCTCGAAGGGGAGGTGCGCGATATGTGTGCTCCCATCTTCGCCCGCCGGCACCGCCATATCTATACCTCCGGCAGCGACCTCGAGCTCTTCCTGGGCAATCTGGATCGGGCGCTCTCCGGTGCCGTTCAGCTCGTAGCCGAACCGGAGCGCTCTCGTATCTGTTCCGGCTCGGGCTCTTTCAGGGAACTGGCTCATCAGTCGGTCCAAAATGCCCGGTCGAAGCTGAGCCTCTTCTTCTCGAAGTCCCTGTCGGAGTGGTACAAAGCGCTGGTGTTCTGTCGCCGGGCACGCAAGTTCATGCAGAGCGCCCCGGTGGACGTTGCCAGGCTGACACCGGTTTTCGACGCGGCGGAGACGCACCTTTCAGCTATGGATTATGCCAGGAGCATGGCTCATCTCAACGTCCTGGCCGAAGAACTGAAGCCGGGAGAAAAAAGCTGAAATATCGATTGATCCCGGGAGAGGCGAGGTCTCTTCTCTCTCCCGGTGTCTTGTCTCTTTTCGTTTATTACTCAGGCATATAGTAAAACGAAGGAATAAAATTCAGAAGAAGAACCGGTCGCAAGACCGGCTCCTCTCCTGAACACGGGCATCAGCCCAGACGGAAGGTGCTACCTCCCGGCAGGCTGCTGACCCGAACATTAGTTGTCCCGAAGGGTTTTCCGGATTCGGGTGTGCGAAGCAGAATGCGAGCCTTCGTCTTTGCGAAGATGTTCGCATGACCGGCACCGAAGACCGTGGACCGGCCGGCGCCGTCAATGAGCACTGCCGTATCTTCGTCGAGACCGATGCCGGTGAGCCTGCCGAGACTCAGGGCATAGACCAGACGGTTGAACCGGCCGCGCTCGGTAAAATGTGTGTCGACTACGACATTGTCGATGAGACCCAGACCTTTGCCGGTCTCGAGAGCCCCATAGATCAGCCGTCCGTCACGCATGCCGCCGGTGATCATGATCTTGCCGGCGCAGGCGGCACCAGCAGAGGTGCCGGCGACGAGACCGCCGCGGCGATGGAAACTTTTCAAGGCGCGCCTGCCGGCAGGACCGAGAAGCTCCACCAGACGTGACTGATCCCCGCCGAGCATATAGACGGCGGTGACATCATCAGTGATGGCAAGCTCGGAGCCGGGCATGATCGTCGACACCCTGCCGCAACCGAGCTCGAGCAGTCTGGCTGTGAGAGCCTGGCTGTTCTCCTCGGCGTCGAGAGTGGCATGGGGGATAAGGATAATATTGGCCCCGGCGCCTCCCGCGAGAGACGCAAAGGTTTCGACACAGCTCTCGGCGGCGCCGCCGATGAGGAACAGCCGCCCAGCGGGGGTGTTCCGTGCAGTCGTCTTTTTCATGGCAAATCCTTGGTGTAGATGTTGTTGGAGATCAGTGATCGGTTCTCGGGTAGACTTGTTTCCAGGTCTTTCGCCGGATTCGCTTGGTGTTCCGGTAAATCTCCCGGGTGACGCGAAGCACGAAGAACTGCCGGTCGGACATCACATCGATTCTCGTTTTGAGAGTAATGCTTCCTGTCCTGCCGGTGATTCTGGTGCTCATGGTGCCCTTGTAGGATGAATGTGCCGGGTTCTCTCGCGAGGTGGTCCAGACGCTTTTCCCCGAGATGTCGAAACGCCTCTGCTTCACTCTGTAAGCCGAATTGGTCTCGTGGATATAGCTGGTGGTGCCGGTCCTCTTGTTCTTGCGAACATATTTGGCCAGCTCCGGTTTTCCATCAGGCGGGCTGAGGAAAGCGCCGCGTGGGTGCTCCAGCTTGTCCTTCACATCGATCCAGTCGGGTCTTGAAGAAGTTCTACCGGGAACAACCGGCAGGATGAGCCTGGTTCCCTTTTCGCCCACCACCAGGCTGGTGGTCATCGGCTCCGGACTCGGCCAGGCCATGGGAAACTGTGCATTGCTGATTGCCATGCGGATCTTATGGCCTTTCTTGAATGTCCAGGTGCTGAAGTGAAGCTCCATGGTCAGGTCGTAAGTCTTGCCGGGCACCAGGTCGGAAGGCTCGAGGCGATTCTCGATGTGCCGGCTGTTCAAGAGCGCTCCGGTGACCATAGCTACCGAGCCGTCCGGGGCGACATCCTCGAGGCGCACACTGAAATTCAAGCGTCTCCCGGGGGCGACGAAACGCAGGTTTACGCGAGCCTGACCGATGATCTCGACTTTCTCTGCAAGGGGCTTCGTGTCGTAGGTCAAGCAGGTCTGGTCGTCTTCACTCATATCACCGGTGGTATCACCCCACCAGGGTCCGGCGGCGGTTCCGGAGTCGGCGGCATAGACCAGATCGTCTCTGCCGGGTTTGCCGGGACCCTTGAGAAGACGCTTTCCCGAAGCGGGATAAAAGTGCATCCAGCGGGTGCGCTCGATGGGCCAGCGCTCATGACGCCAGTGACCGCTCGCTGTCTCGAGCCCGGTGTCGGGGCGGTCGCCTTCTCGAACGAAAACCGTCAGCCGTTTTGGCCTCCGGCTCTCTTCGCCGATTCCGTTCTCGCGCCCCTTGAGCCAGTGGTCGAACCAGGCTATGGCCTCGTCGTGCCACTCGTAGTTGGGACCGGGTCCGCCGTTGTCCGGGCAGCTGTGGTCCCACGGTCCCATTTCGGCCCGAACCGGAGCATTCAGGTTCTCCAGGATGCGGATTACTGTGTCCCGGTAGCCGTCATTGAGACCGCCGACGATATAGACGGGGATGTCGATGGAGGCGTAGTCCTGGCGCAGGGACTTGACCCTCCAGAAGGAGCCGTCCCGTGGATGATCGAGGTATTCGAAGAGCCAGGGCTTTTTGGCAAAGCGATTCTCGAAATAATCTCGATCGAGCCTGTAGAGAGGCGTTCTGGGTAGACCGGTCTCGTGGTTTATGAAGAGATGGTAGGGGTCCAGATGCAGGACACCGTCGATGTAGTGGATGTCGTCATGGAAGAGATCGTCGGAAGCATGCATGATCAGGATTGTCTTCAGTGCTTCCGGACGGCGCATGGCGACCTGGATCGAGTTGAAACCGCTCCAGGATACTCCCCACATTGCCACCTTTCCGTTGCTTGCAGGCATGGCAGCAAACTGAGCGATGATCTCTTCGGCGTCGGCCAGCTCGATATCGGAGTATTCGCGATCCGGGTATGGTCCTGGCGATGCCCCGGTGCCCCGGATGTCGACCTTCGCCACGATATAGCCGTGCCTGGCGAAATAAGAGTAAGACGGATAGTCGGCGACGAAGAAAGTGTCGTCCTTCCGGTACGGAAGTATCTCGAGGAGGACTGGAAATCTCTCCCCGGGCTTTTTCCGGTAAGGCATATAGATCGTGGTACCCAGCTCGAGCCCGTCGGGCATCGTCAGCTTCCGGTCCACGACTCGAAAACGATAACTTCCCGGGGCGATTCGTCGCGCCGGGCTTCTGGACCGCTTTTTCATGAGTCAATTCCCGTGCTGGTAGCCAGAGACGCGGATCAAGAAAGACCCCGTCGATTTCATTTGCTGGCTTGCTAAAAGAGTTTTGGTCGTAAAAGAACTTACTGATTTCAAAAGAAACGGAAAATATCTGCTCAATCTATGCAATCAGAGCTTTTCGCATCAACTCATCGAAATAATCTCTCTGTTATCGAGTTTCGATCGGTCCCTATAAACATAGATGGGCCGGTTAATTTGCGCTTTATATATTGCAGGGTGCGCTATCGGCGCTAACCTGGATTTGTCAAACCCCACCCGTCCGGATCCCCGCTTGCCGCTTGAAAACTCCGGCGCGATCCCTCCTGTGATAAGCGAGATTTGTGTTTCCGGTCCTAACCCTGGTCTTGAGTTCAAAAGAGATCTGATCTTAGTGTGAGGAGTCTCTGATTCCATTTTTCTTTCAAGGTCAAGCTCTCTATCCGCATCGCGTAAGTCGCTATATTGACTGCTCTCCACCTCGTCGAACCCCCAGCCGGGCTCGCCGAGTGAGAACGCGCTGCGATATTGGCATGAGCTCGAGAGTGATCTGGAGTCAGTTCTTCCAACCATCTTGACGAAAGGATAGAAAACCATGGCAAAGTCGAAAGCTGACACCCTCCGCGAGGAGCGCACTGACAAGGTTCTGACCATGGCCACGGACGAGGCGAAGTCGGTTCACGGCAACGCCGCCGCCAAGGCCGTCACCGTGACCGGAGGCCTCAACGTCTCCGTGACCGAGGGCGACACCACCACGGCGGATGGCGCCGAGGCGACCGTCACCCTGAAGACCACGCACAGCGAGGTCAAGGAACCCAAGTCCAAGTCCAAGTAGTTTGTCGTGATCCGGAATGCAGGCGAAGGCAATAGCTTGCGCTCCGGACCTTCATCGCATTCGCGAAGATAGGACGCGACCTGCCGTCCGGGCTCTGCCTTCGAGCCCAGGCGGTGTTCCTTTCATCAGTTTCAACACCGTTCCACAAGGAGCAAGATAACGATGGCAAACACCACCGAGAAGAGCGTTGATGCCCTGCGCGACGAGCGCACCGGCAAGGTTCTGGCCCTCGCCACCGGCGAGGCCAAGAGTGTCCACGGCAATGCCCAGGCCAAGTCCGTGACCGCGACGGCGTCCCTCAACGTCTCCGAGACCGAGGGCAACTCCACCACGGCCGACGGCGCCGAGGCGTCCGTGACGCTCAAGACCACGCATTCGACCACGACCAGCGCGGCCAAGGCCAGCTAGTCGTCGAAGATCGACGTCAACTAAAAGTGCAGACCGGCGAAGGCAATAGCTGACCTGCATTGGACCCGGAGGCGGACTCTTCCAAGAGCTCTGCCCCCGGGTCAAACTTCAGCCACCGAGATCCCGCCTTCGGATCTCGGTGGTTTCTTTTTTCCTTTTTCTTTCAATATGAAATACTAAAGGAGATAGTATAAAATATTTTTCCCCGACTGAACCAGCGAAGATACCGGAAAGTAGCCCCGGTAAGGGAAATCGGGGACCAGCCCCGGTTCAGTGAGAGCCGTCAGAATGGTGCCGGTTTGCCGGTATAATCGATTCAGCTCCGGCAAAATCAGAAGAGAAGCTTCATAAGCCATGTCACCAAATCGCATTGCGGACAGCGGAATCTCAGAGCTTATCTGGACTACTTCTTACTTCTGATCGGTTTTGCTACGGAGCACCTCTATCGAACTCGGGGTACTGAGAAGTGAAAAGGGAAGTAATCATCAAAGAGACACACCGCGGCTTGCTCTATGAAGACGGCGTCTTCAAAAAGCTCCTGGAGGCCGGCCGCTATGTGATTCCGTATTACATCGACCTCGGTATCTTCCGTACTCCAAAAGTCGAAATCGTCCTGGTGGATGTACGTCAGCGCGATCTGACCATCAAGAATCAGGAGATCCTCACCTCGGACAAAGTCGCTATCCGGGTGAGCATCATCGTTCAGTTCAGGGTCACCGATCCGGCAGCCGCTCTGCATCTGGTGGAGCAATATCACGACCGGATCTACAGCGACGTGCAGCTCGCGGCGCGCCGCTCCCTGGCGAGCATGACCCTGGAGGAGATTCTCACCAATCGCAACAGGTTGAGCGAGGATATTCTCAGCGAAGTCAAAGAAGAGGCAACCACTTATGGTGTCGGAATCATCAGGGCAGACGTCAAAGATCTGATTTTCCCCGGCAATTTGCAGGAGGTCATGAACAGGGTTCTGGCAGCCGAACGAGTTGCTGAAGCGCAGCTCGTGGAGGCAAGGACCCGTGCTCAGACCGAGAAAATCGCCGCCGAGGCGAAGGCGGCTTCTCAGAAAGTCGATGCCGAAGCCAGGGCAGAAGCCCAGAAATTCGAGTCCGAAGCGGAGAGTCACCGGCAGAGACTGGTGGCTGAGACCAGGGCGGCGATGAAGCGTATCGAGACGGAAGCCGGGGTTGCCGAAATCAAGGCTTTCGAGGATGCCGCCATTTCTCTGGAAAAGCATCCTGTGCTGGTGCGCTTGAAAGAGCTGGAGTCGCTCAATGTTCTGGGCCGAAACGGCAATGCCAGGATCTATATCGGCTTCGACGATATCTCACGGGCTTCGAGCATTGCGGGGCTGGATTCCGATCAGTCATAGCGCTAATTGAGCTAGGAGCTTTAGCAGGTTTTTTGCTGCTAATGTTAGCGCCCGTCTTTCCATGTTGTTTCCTGAAACGGCACTGTAGACGGGCGTTTTGATGGTTGTAAAGCTCTGTGTTTAATACGGGCGCCCGTAACACTGGTTGGCAGCAGATCTCTTCTCTGACTAAGGTCTCCTTGTTCTCTCAATACTTCGTTCTCAACGCTTTAGACCTCAGAGTCATTCACCACTTCTCATAACTTACAGCGAGTTCGCCTGCGAGCCGGTGCCCCTGCGCCCTGACTCGCGATTCAATCATGTAAGGAAATCGACCATGAAGATCCGCACCTTCAGTATTCTCGCTGGCAGCCTTGCATGCAATGCACGCTGCCCGTTTTGCATCGCCGGCATGACGCCCAAGAACGGCGTCGGTATCAAGGAGCCGGAGGTGAACTGGCGTCGCTTCGAGACGGCCTGCCGCCTCGCTCGTGAAGCCGGCTGCCTGACTGCGATGATCACCGGCAAAGGAGAGCCCACGCTCTTCCCGAACCAGGTGACGACCTTCCTCGAGAAGATGCAGCCTTTCGGCTTCCCGATTGTCGAGATCCAGACCAATGGCTCGGTGATTGCCGACGGCAAGCACATCGACGATGAAACCCTGGAGCGCTGGCGCGAACTGGGTCTTCTCACCGTCGCCATCTCGGTGGTCCACTATGACCCCGAGAAGAACCGCAAGATCTACTTCCCGCGCCGCAAGAGCTATTTCGATCTGCCTGCGCTCATCGAGAAGCTCCACAAGCACGACTTCACCGTGCGGCTCACCACCATCCTCGCCAGAGGTCTCATCGACAGCGTCGACGAGATGAAGGCGATGATCGAGTTCGCCCGGCAAAACGGCGTCGAGCAGCTCACCTTCACCCCGGTGACCAAGCCGACTCAGTCGGACGGCGTCGAGATTTTCGGCTGGACGGCGGCCAACCACATCCCGGACGAGAGCTTCGCCGAGATGAAGCAGTACCTCGAGGCCAACGCCTCCCTGCTGCTCAATCTCCCGCATGGTGCTCGGGTCTATGACGTGGCGGGCCAGAACGCCTGTCTCAACAACTGCATCACCGTGGACCCCAACTCCGAGGAGATGCGCTCCATCATCTTCTACCCTGACGGGCATGTTCGCTATGCCTGGCAGTATTCCGGCGCCATCATCTTCTGAGATGCCGCCAGACAGGGGAAAGCAGCCTGCAGCCGCAGGCTCGCCCCTGTGCGAGAGAACAATCCCAACCGCAACTCTCTTTTAGCAAAAAGGAGACCGCATTGACCCTGCAAATCAACATCACCACCGACTGGGATGGCACTCCCGGCTGGGAGCCCCTGGGCGTCGGACTGCCCGAGAGCTTCCTCGAAGGCGAGCCCGCTCATGTTCTTGCCACCATCGCCATGCTCTGCATGCAGCCCCGGCCCAAAGAGGTCGAGCCGCATCCCCAGGCTCTCGCCACCCTGGCGCTCTATGCCTCGGGTTGCGCCGTGACTCTCTCCACCCGGCAGTTCCGCCGGCTCGAGCGCACGGTCCTGCAGTACATCGACGTCGTCGGCGGTGAAGACCGCTTCATCGGCACGAAGAACCGGGATTTCGCGTCCTATGTTCGCAACAAAGCCGTGGAGCGTGCCCAGCGCGAGAAAATCATCTGAAGGTGATTGCCAGGCGCATACGAAGAGTAGCAGTGCTGCTCAAACCCAATCCGGGATGAACCTGGGCTGGTTTAACGCAATCATCCGAAGAGGATTTTCCTCATGGGTCACAACCCCAAAGCCAATCTCGCCTCCGGCGAGCCTGTCGGTGAGAAGCCCTTTTTCACCCTCGAGAAGCCTGAGACCGATGTCGAGCCCGGTCATGCTCGCATCTTCAAGGCGCCCCTTCCCCGCATCCCCGGCGACAACGCCTCGGGCACCATGGCTCCCTACGCCACCTACGGTGAAGGCGGGCTCCGGCGCACCGTGGCGAAGTTCCAGGCGCCGGAAGGCACACGCATCCTCGGGCTGAGCTCGAAAGCCTCCCGGGGCTACGAGACCGTCGATGCTCCGGCTCTCATCCTCGAGGTGCCGAACGTCTTCGTCAGCCTCGTCGAGATGGAGGTCCACCTCATCTACGGTGAACGTGGTGGCTTCGACGCGTCTCCGGACACCGACTGGAATTCCGAGCCTCCCGCCGGCCTGCCCGCTCCCGCCGGGCTCGTCTATGTGGGCTCCTACAGCTACCGGAGCTTCAAGCACGAGGTCGTTCTCGTCTTCCAGCCCCAGAGCTACATCTGGTTTCCGTGAGGCTGAGTTTCGCTTTCTCTGAGCTTTGAACAGGACCGGGGTTGGTACCAACCCAACCAGCCCCGGTCGTCGGCACAATCTGACCATCGGGTCCATCGAAATGAGTGAGATCAAAATGCTGGAGCCTCCCACCTGGGAAGCGCTCCGTAAGATCCTGAAAGAGCATGAGGCGACCTACGACAGTCTCACCAGGCACTGGACGCTGGAAAAGCGTTCCTGCACCTGGGGACCGGTCGAGGCATTCGCGAATCAGGCCGGGCTGCAGAAGCTCCGCGGCGACGACCACGGAGCCAGACTCAGCTTCGCCTATGCCCTCGAGCATGCCGCGCGTATCGTTTCGCGCATGGCTTGAAAAGGCGCGGGCAGGGAGGCGTTTTTACGCCCCCCTGCTTCGCTCTTCCTTTATCGTCGAAATACTAAATTGCATAGTAAAAATAATAGAAAAAGAAGCAGTGCAGGTTTAACACCCGCACCGCTTTCTTTAGTTTTTCTCGGGATCAATATTCGTTGGCGAACTCGAGATCTCTCTCGCACAGGACCATGGCTTCGCGGAAGAACCTGACGGCTTCCTCGAGATCGCCCAGAGCTACTGCGCACTCGGCGATCATCTTCTTCACCCGAAAGCTGTCGGAGGTATCCTTGAGGAGCCACTCTCTAGCTTTCAGGTAGTCTTTTTCCTGGAAGTAGGATCCACCCATTACTTCTGCAATGGTCTCATGGTCCTCGAAAGGACGCAGCGCCTCCCTGACCCCTGCAGAATTTCCGGCTTGCAGCCTGGCTTCAGCCAGGCGCCGGCGAAGGAAGCGATCCGTTTCTTTAGTTCGTGCTTCCGTATTTTGCAGGTGCCGCTCGAGAAGCTCGACGTCCCAGTATCTCCGGGATGTCTTGATGAGCTCGGCAATGATCTTGCCGGAGATCTCCGGGGACTGCTTGCCGATCAAATCCAGACCCTTCTGAAGGAAAGTCTCGTTCGTCGGGTCGCTGGAGTCGAAGGTCAGTGCCAGGTGCAGGCATCGTTCGGCAGCCTTCTGGCGATCCGACATGCCGTCGATCAGTTGAAGGACAGCCCGGCTGATGGGAGCCCGATCCGGTAGCTGCCAGAAAGAATCGCCATGCCGGTGGTAGTCGAGAACGTTGGAAAGCAGATCGAGCAGCTCTCCCGGGTCGCGGCAGAGAGCCCTGGCTGTCTCGAGACCGTATTCGTGGTTCTGTCGTTTCCTGCTCGCCTCCATCACTTTCTCGAGGGGAGAGGAGACACCGTCACCGAGTTTCACCACCGATTCCACTTTGACGAAATAGACAGTCAGACCTGGATTCTGACCGACGATCTTGACGCGGCAGGTATCGCCGGGGCGAGACCGGGAGCTCTTTCTGTCCAAGAAGGCACGGCGATTGTTGATGCGCTCCTGGGTCTGAACTCCGGAGTCTGCTTTGATGAAAGTGACTTGAATCGTGTCGCCGATTTTCGCTTCGATATTCAACATGTATATTCTCCATCGATTGCGGGGTTCAGATTGTTCTCTCGAAGGCAGGTTTCTGCTGCTCGAGAGCTTGTTCGTTCCTGTAGTCAGCCTTACCGGCTCGTCGCGATGACGAGTGAACTGTTTGCCGGTAGAGAGCCTGTCTGACTTCTGGTTTGTATTCAATCCTGAGTGCGTGGAACGAACGATGTCCTGACCCTAGAGATATCTATCCGCCGGGGAAATGTGAATATGGGAAGGCTACGCAAACCTGCCGTGCGCTAGGTGGTGTCAGGTGTCACGTTGTGGTCACTTTCGAACAGAAAATACTAAACGTAATAGTAAAAAATAAAAGAAAAACAAGCCGGGGGGAGAGGGGGTCTCCTCCCGGCTCGGGGAAATTCGCTGGTGGTTTCCCTGCCGGGGCGGCACCGGGATTGGTGCCGCCCCTCCAAACACGGACCAGTCGCGTTACTTCTGCGACTCGACCGTCCAGCTGTGGTCGACGCCCTTGGTGACCTTGATGCCGGCCGCCTCGAGCTTCTTGACCAGGTTGGCGAGATCGACGTCGGCCTCGCCTCCGATCTCTTCGGGCTTGACGATAGCCCAGCCGCCCTTGCCGTCGAGCACCAGCACCTTGTCGTGGTAGTGCCGCAGCGTCGGACGGTGACCGACCGAGATGTAGGTCGTCTTGCTGCCCTGCAGGAGCGAGTAGACATGGGCTTCGTTGTCCACGTCCAGCGCGCTGGTGGCTTCGTCGATGATGGCGTACTTCGGCTGAGCCAGGAGCAGACGCGCCATGGCGACGCGCTGACGCTCACCACCCGAGAGGATGGTAGCCCAGTCGATGGCCTCGTTGTCGATGCCGCCGAGGTCGTTTTCCGCCTTGTCGATGAGATCCGGCAGGTTGACCTCTTTCAGCACGGCGCGGAGCTCATCGATGGACGCCGTGGAGTGCGGGTCCGGATAGGTGAGCTGCCAGCGCAGAGAGCCGATGGGGAGATACGGCTCCTGAGGCATGAACATCATGTTGGTGATGTCCGGAGTGGTGACGTTGCCGGAGCCGGAACGCCAGAGACCGGCGATCATGCGCAGGATAGAGCTCTTGCCCGCACCGGACGGACCCATGATGAGCAAGCTCTCGCCGGGTTTGACCTCGGTGTTGAGATGCGTGACCAGGGTGTCCTTGTAGTTCGGGGTCTGGAGCGTGACGTCTTCGACCTCGATGGTCTCGCCGTTGTCGTGACCGATGCGCGGACGGCCCGGCTCGGAGCTCGGGTCGGGACGCTCGATCTCATCACGGAAGCCGGCCAGACGATTGACGTTGGCAGCGAAGCCAGCGATCGTCTTGAACGACAGGATGAAGAGCGAGAGCGCGTCGAGGATCTGCGAGAAGGCGGAGGACGCCTGCATGATCTGACCGAACTGCGCATGTCCATTGAAGAACAGCGGCGCCATGATGGCCGTGGGGAGCACGATCACCAGGTACTGGTAGCCCTGGGTGAAGAAGCCCAGGTTCCGCTGCCAGCGAATCAGACGGCTGTAGTTCTCGATGGCGTCGCCCAGGCGGGCCCGAAGACCCTTGAGCTCCATCTGCTCGCCGCGGAAGAAGGCGATGGCTTCAGCGTGCTTGCGCACGTGACCCGCCTGGAAGCGGAGGTTAGCCTCGAATTCCTCCTGGCGGTACTCGAAGCCGATCAGGCGCTTGCCGAAGAGCACCGTGACGACGGTGCCGACCAGGGCATAGAGCAGCACCGTGCCGGAGAGCAGGTGCGAGATGCTCCAGAGCACCATGAAGAACAGCGAGACCGTGAGGATCGAGTCCAGGATGACCAGCAGGAGCGAGAGAGCGCCGGCGGAGAAATACCGCGGATCTTCCGTGATACGCTGGTCGGGGTTATCCACCGAGCGCAGCTGGGAGATGCGGTAGAACGGCCGGTTGCCGTCGCCCATGTAGTCGGTCATGATGTCGTTGGTCATCCACTCGCGCCAGGCATTGCCCAGCTCGTCGCGGACCCACCGGTAGCACACCACGATCGGAATGCCGAGGATGAACACGCTGCCCAGGATGATGAGCGCGATCCAGAACTCCGACACAGCCTTTTCCTGCAGGGAGTTCATCATGTCACGGTTCAGGTAGGACAGAAGCACGTTCAGTCCGTTGACCGAGAACATGAGGGCGATGAGGATGCCCAGGAGACGCCAGCCGCGGTCCATCACGTTGCGCAGGCTGCGCAGATAGAAAGTCGGCAGACCCAGAGCGATAACCACGCCCACCGCCGTGATGGCGATGCGGTGGTTCACCAGGGTCTCATTGGCCGGCAGCCAGGAGGTTACGGCACCGGGAAGTCCGGCGAGGTCCAGGAACTCGACGCCGAAGAGGGCGGCGACGACGGCTACCGGGAGGTAGGCGAGCCAGGACGTGTTGGTCTTGCCGGAGAATCCGGAGAAGACACTGAGAGCAGTGACACCCAGGAGCGTCCAGGCGACCGGTTCGAGACCGCCGCCACCGAAGAAGTAGACGCCAGCTCCACCCGCCGCGCCTGCCAGCAGGACACCGAGTGTCGTGCCGCGAGCGGAGGGAAGGAGCCCGTGTTTGCCGGCAAGCCCGAAGGCTCCGGCGATGGTGCTGACGATGGCGAAAGCGGTGAACTTCCAGCCGCCGAGAGCGAGGGCGTCGGGTCCGGCGATAGCGCCGTATTTCATGGCTGCCAGACCGGTGAGACCGAGCAGGGCAGGCATGAGGATTCGTCCCCGGGTCTTTTCGGAGAGACCCAGGCTGAAGAGGGCTGCCGTTACGGCAGCGATGGTCGCCAGATAGGAGACGGCGGACGGCATCAGGTCGGCCATGGGGGCGCCCTGTGCCATGAAGGAGTACAGCACGTAGAGCATCGTGCCGGCGACTCCCACTAAACTCAAGAAGCCCAGGAGATACCACTTCTGGTTCGGCCCTGAGGACAACCAGTAGGGCACCGTCATGTCCCAGACACGGCGGATGAGCTTCAAGTCGACCTTGCTAAGCGATTTATCGTTCATTTGAAGAACTCCAGTTCTTCGAGCAAACTCAGCTCGATTTAGAGTCAGGTTGAGATAAAGACGTCAGGCGTCGCCCCCGGTACTTACACAAACAACGGGTGCGAAAACTTTTGGACGGTCGAAAGCCCCTCGATGAAACGGTGCTCAGTCGAGCCTCGTCGGGAGGAGCTTTATCAGAGAACTTCTATGGCTGTGTAGCTGTAGAGGGAGATGGAACCGTCTTGGACGTCTTGGAAACTGATATCTGTTATTAGCAGGTGTCGATATCCGAACTAAAGTATTAAATGGCTCATGTGAACTGTTTTCCGATTGAGCTGGCTTTAATATCTCTCTATTGTCAAGATTGAAGAGGCTCTACAGGATCAGATCAGAATCAGTATCTGATCTGTTAACGCTTCGCGCGGGTATGAGAGAGCCACGAAAATGCCTGATTAGTGGACCTTCCGGGAATGCTGTCCTGATGATCCGGCTCTCATTTTTGAATAGACTTCAGACTGCTTCAGGTTGTCAAGGGGAAGCTGGACCAGGCTTTTGGCACTTTGATCCCTTTTTGAAGTTGCCACTGCCAGTGGTGCGAAGAAATTCAGGGCCGTCCTGTGCTCCTGGTAACAACTATAAGAAATCATAGAAGCCGTGAAAAAACGAGAGGGGACAGCCAGATACCACCAGTAGTACCGGTGGTGTCTGGCCGCCCTCTCGCCTGGAGCCTGCTAGTGCTCAGGCTCCTTCCTTCTCGGCGCAGGTGCTCGGGTTTGGGCGAAGCTGGGGTCTCGATTTCCACCGCGATGGCGAGCCAGTAGCGATGGATGTCCCAGTTGAAGACGTACTTGAGCCGGGGCTTCAGACCGGCGCCATCGAGAAGCTCGAAGACGGTCCGGCCTGCGAGCCTGAGATTGTCCGGGCTCAGCTCTTCCGGCTTGATGGTGTACGGTCCCCGCGGCATGGGGCCGGGGTATTCGTGCTCATTGAGGTCCATCACCGGAATCACGTGGACGCCGTCCCAGACCATGCTCGAAGCGATGGCCTGGCGAATCTTATCCGGCAGGCTGCCGATGATTGCCGCGACACGAACAGGCACTTCATCCTCGAGGCGGTCGGCGTCGACGAGCCTCTCCTGATGGTGCGCCCTGCTCACGGTAGCGGCAAGACGGTCGCCGAGACCGATTTCGACGGCAGTCGCGATGGTTTCGTCCAGGGACTGCTGGAGAATTTCTTCCGGAGAGAGCAATGCTCTCGGGATAGGCACAACTTGGTACATCCGTATCTCCACGGTTGTGTGTTTCACTCTGGCATCCTGACGGATGCCGGCTCTAGACAGGCACTGCTGTCAGTCTTGGTTCTCCGGCTCCGGTGCGGCCGGTGTTTCGATCTCCGCGGCAATGGCGAGCCAGCCGCGGTTTGATTTCCAGTCGACGGTGTACATGATCCGGGGTTTGAGACCGGCGCGGTCGAGAAGCTCGAAGACCGCCCTGCCAGCCAGTCGCAAATTGTCCGGATCGTACAGTTCCGGCGTGAGAACAAAAGGTGCCGGTGGCCAGGAACAGGGATACTCGTACTCGTAGAGGTCCATTATCGGAATCAGGTGCTTGCCTTTCCAGATCCTGCTGGACGCTATGACCTTGTAGATCTTTTCAGGCAGGCTTCCGATGATCGCCGCGACACGAACAGGTACTTCCACCTTCAGTCGGTGTTGGTCTACCAGACTCGCTTGCTGGAATCTTCTGCTAACGGTAGCAGCAAGCCGGTCACCGAGAGCAAGCTCAATGGCTAGCGCAATGGTTGTGTCCAGGGACTGCTGGAGGATTCCTTCGGGATGGCAGGTCTGGCCGGGCACGACTCGGTACATGTTTATATCCTGAGGATGCGGAGTTTATCGGAGCTTCTTGATTTCGACCCTGGGCAGGTCGATATAGTCGGGCAGTTCGAAGGGCTCGTACTGGAACCGCTCTTTCTGGAAGGGCTTGTCCAGTTTGGCCGGCGGATCTGGTTCGACGACGGTCGGCTCTTTGTCATAATCAGCCGGGGTGCGCTCCTCCTTGATCACTCGCGAATTCTCGTCGAGGTACTGGACTACCTTCTCGCGCGAGTAGCTGTAGACTTCCTGGATGACCAGGTAAGAGGGCTTGCTCTTGCCTGGATCGAACTCGATCAGGCGCGCGATTTGCCGGTCCGAGTAGCCCTGGGGATCGGGAACGCTCTTGTAGTCGAATTCACGAACAGCATCCAGCTCGAAAACCATGAGATCGGGATCGTCCGGGCTCACAACCCGATCGTAAAACTGAGTATATGCAGGCTCGTAGCCTCGGTCGCCGGGGACATAGACTCGAAGAGTGAGCTTCTGGTCGTCGAAGCTCCATTCCTTCAAGCGCTCGTTGTTGCGGTTGAAGAGAGTCACCGAACCGGACGACTGTCTCTGATAGACCTCGAGGCGAACATCTCGGGTTCCCGGGAAGTAGACCGAGAACTTCTTTTCGGAGTTACCGGAAAGACCGGCGCTGACGCTGTAGATCGCCACCCCTGTACTGTCGAAGTAGACAGTCTCGGCACGATTGTCGAAGGTGCCGTACCGATAGGTCGTGATGCTGGAGAGGCTACCGTCCTGGTTGTAGCTCTCCTCGCTCTCGAGCTTGCTGTCGGCGCCGGCGGTGGCGAGAGTTTTGAGAGTCGCCCCGTCCTCGTAGTAGAACCGGGTGCGGTATCGGCCGCTGCTCTCTCTCAGCCCGTCACTCAGGCGAGCTCCTTCGATGGTGAAGGAGCTGTGGGAGAGATAGCTTATGCCGTCCGGTGCGTAGAGCACCTCTCTCTTGAGCTTCGCTTCCGTGCCCTGTTCGGCAGGGTAGTACTCGAGTTGCCGCATGACGGTGCGGTCGGGGCGGTATTCGATGAGCCGCTTCGAGCCGTCCGGAAGGTTCAGGGTTTCCCTGACCGGGGTGAGCCCGTCGGCGGCATAATCGATGATGCGATACTGGGTGTTGCCTGACTCGTCGGTCAGAAACACCCGGCGCGTCGCCGTATCAGGAAACGGGTAATCGCTCTGGCTCCCGCTCCCGCCGCAGCCGACGATGCCGGCTGCGGCGAGGAGGAGTAAGAAACATCGAGCAATGAGTTTTTGCATAATGTCACTGCCTGTAATGGCAGCCTCGCAGTAGTTACCGGAGACGGAAATGTCGTCTCAGGCTGCCTCCTCGATCAATCGCAAGCGCTTGCCTGTCGGAAACTTAGCCCAGCAGAAGCGGCGGAACTCGGCGATGGTGTCGCAGGCTCCTTTGACCACTTCCACGCTGGTGTCCGAGCGGCGCAGCAAACCTTTGACGGTCCTGAGAAGGCAGAGATCTGTTTTCACCCCGCAGGCTCGAAACCTGGTGGTCTCGTAGCCCATGGCGGCGCACTTCCGCAGGACCTGCCTGGAGCCGTCCTCACCCAGCTTTTTGAGCACATGCGCCCTGTCGTAACCTTCGACCAGGCGGAGGATGCTCTTGTAAGTGCGTGGGTAGGGCTTGTCGGGCTCCGGGCGGTGGTACGGAATTTCAAGCAGGATAATCGGAAGACCGAGCCGGCGAGCTGCAGCCACCTCCTCTTTCACCGCTTTTATCGTACGCGGGTTCGAGGTGAAATGCGGCTGCATGTCGACGACTACGAGGATGTAATCGTGCATGATTTGATTGGTCCCCGCAGGATTCCCGTCAGCTCTCGAGGCGGCGGATACGTTCCACCACTGAGAGAGGCTCCCAGGGCGCGTTACGGTGAAGGCGCCGGTAGAGCATCACATAGCCGTTGGGAATGCAGTTCGTGTTGTACTGACGGACCACCTCGCTGTGACTGAGACCGTCAAGACGCCGGCGCATCGCAAGAAGCGCCGCCGAATGACCGACGATGAGCTGGTGGCCGTTACTCTGATCGAGCTCTTCGTCGAAGAATTCGTCGACACGCTCGAACAGGTCGAAATAGTTCTCGCCCTCCGGAGGCCTGTATTTCAAGGCTCCGAAGTTCTTGTAGAGCGAGTACTGATCCGGGTGAAGGTTTTCCACGCCGGCATAAGTCATGTTCCAGAAGATGCCGTAGCTCCGCTTGTTCAGGCGGGGCTCGACAATTGGAGCGCCCAGGCGGTAGGGAAGCCGGCGGGCGATACGATGAGCGGTCTGTTTGATGCGAGCGAACTCGCTGACCCTGACTTCGCTCACCGGGTCCGCAGACGGGAAGATCCTGCCGATGAGGTCGCCGGCGGCGTCGGACTCGTACTCGCCCAGGGAAGTGATCCCGACAGACGTGTCAGAGCCCGAGATTTCGTAGAAAAATTCAGTGGTCGGCTTGCTGGTGCAGACATTGGCGAAAGATTGCCCGTGACGCACCAGGGCCAGCAGTTGTTCCTGGTGTTGCATGTTAGGCTCCCAGTTAGACGTTGGCGTCGCACTGCGCCCGAAACTCAGCCATGCAATGACTTTCACCAGGGCGATGCTGCGCATCGACCCGCCAGCTCCGAAATCAGGCACCATTCATGGTGTCTGTTCGAATATTCGAAGCCGGGCGAAAGATCTGAGGGAGTCGGTTGCTTGTGAGGACGAAAAACTTAAAATACTTTGCAACCTTATGGCTTTGATACTTGCGGGTACAAGCGATAGAAATAAAAGAGCGGTAATTTATTCTGCCTGGTAATTCAAACAGTAAGCTTATTGAATGCATTCCTGCTGGCTATCGACCTAGGCTAGCTTTGCTAGCGATAAATAAAGCGTCTGTAATGACCGTCTTTCAGTCCTGTCAAGTGGTTTGCGGTTCGCCTTCAGCTCTCGACAAGTGTCCTCAGAGCATGTCGTCTTGGCAACTGCGCCCGGTCAGAGCTCGGGTCGGGCTCGGTCCTGATAAACGTATTAGCTCCATGCTGCTTGATGTCGATACTCTGAAATCTCTAGCTTAGCCACGTATTTTTCACTGCTCTCACAACTCTTTCAAAACTAGAAACACGCACCCTCTCCCATTGTCAGCGAAGCTACCTGAAGCGCTTGTTATGCGCCTCGGGTAAATCGTGCCGCCATGGTCGAGATCATTGGAGGTGCCATGAAACCATATGCACCACTGGGTGATTTCACCCGGATTCTAGAGAAGACCAGGTCAGCGCTCGATCAGGGGCAGCAGGTTCCCGATCCCTTCGGTCAGGGAGCTCAGGCAGCAGACCTCGACTACTACAGGTCTCTGGTGGCGGATGGTCGCAGGCTTCTGCCGACTCGCTATCATGCCGACTACCTGGATATTCTCGATTTTGCCATCCGCCAGGCCGCCAGCGACCTCGAGCGAGGTGGACCGGCTCGCCATGCGGCAATCATGCGACAGTTGCAGTCGGTCTTCGCCACTCTCGCTGCTCCTCTGGTGCAGCTTGCCGACCCTCGCTGGTCGCGACGGCTGAGGGCTTACCAGGCTGTGATCAGCAATTTCTACCGGCGCTTTCTCGATGACCGGCACATCCGGTATCAGATGACCCATGTCGCCAGATGGCCGGAACTCGACCCCCTGGGCTACTTTCTGAACACCGGCTCCGGACCGTTCACCCTGGCGCCGTCTCGGGAGCTGCCCCTGGCTTTCGTCGCGAAACCGGCTTCTTATGCCTGTTTCGCGCCTCTGTTCTTCATCGAGGCTCACGAGGTGGGCGGGCACGTTTTTCACTCGGCAGTAGCCGGGCTGGAAGAGGAGATTGAAAGTCGGCTCAATAAGCGCCTCTCCGAGCGCTTCTCCGTCGGGGATCTGGTCTTCTTTCGCAAGACGGTCAGGGTTCCGAAGCGACCAGGCTTGATTTTCAGACGCGACCACAAATATGTCCAGAACACCGTGTTCGTATCGCATGTCTGGAGGACCTGGCTTCCGGAGTTGCTCAGCGATCTGGCTGGCGTGCTCAACATGGGACCGGCTTACCTCAACGGGCTGATCACTTTTCTCACCGCTCTGGAGCCCACTTTGAGCCTGCGTACGGTGTCGCGGTTCGACCTGGATCAGGGTATCAGCAGCCACCCGCCATCTCTGGTGAGGGCACGCTTCTGCCTGTCCGTCGTGAGCCGTCTGGACTTCCCCGATCGGGCAGTCTGGAAGGAGTCGCTGGACCGGCGCATCAATCTGGCTGCCGGGACCGCCCCTGCCGATCTGGTCTGGCACGACGGGAGCGGCAATCGCGCCGTCTCCTACAAGCTCGACGAGCTGCTGCAGGTGCTGGAGGATGTGGTTGATACCGTCCTCGATACCAGCTTCGCCGCCCTCGGCGATCGCTCTCTCGCTTCGATCATGACCTGGGGCAAGTCCGACGAGCTCACCGCTCGCAAGCTTGCCGACGCTCTGCTCGAAGGCAGCGTCGATGCCGACGAGCCTGTGGAAGCCAGGCATGTGGTAGCTGCTTCTATCCTCGCCCTCGAGATCGCCAGTACCAGAGGCGGCTCCCGGGCGCAATTCGAGAAGAGCTCCGATGCAGTGCATGGCAATGCCCTGGAGCTTCTGTCTGCGCTTTACACCGAGCAATGCCTCCTCTGCGAGGTTCCTGCCTTTCAAGGAACCCGCCGCCATGACCTCAGCCTCAGCGAGCTTGCTCGTCTGGTGGAGAGGCTCAGGGAGGACAGCGCTCGATTCTCAACAACATTCTGACTTGAGGAAAAAGTTATGAAACGTCCAAACAGGGGCTGCCCTGCCGTTCGCGTCGTGATGTTCCCGAAGGACACCAATGGTGCCGGTAACATCTTCGGCGGTGTGATTCTCAGCCATATCGATGTGGCTGGTGCCGTCGCCGCCAGCGAGGTTTGCAGCCACAGGCTGGTTACGGTCTCCTTCAAAGAGGCCGAGTTCAAGAAGCCCGTGCACGTCAAGGATATCCTGACCTGCTGGGCGGAAGTCACCGATGTCGGCAGAACCTCCATCAAGACCCGTGTCTGGGTGGAAGTCAGCCGCAAGGGTGAGATGATTCCGGTAACCGAAGCCGAGGTCATCTATGTCGCCGTCGACGAGAATCACAATCCGATTCCCATCGAAAGCGGCTTGATCTCGCGGAAGTGGAAGAAAGTTCTCCGCGACCGTGCCCGGGGCAAGGAAAGCGCAGCGACCGCCGATCACAAGTGTGAAAGCGGTTGCTCGCATCCTCGCGGCAAGAAGTCCTGATTTTGAAGGAGGTTGTTTCTGGCTGACGCCCGGGCAGCCTCCTTTTTTGAAAAGGAGATATTATAAGCAATAGTATAATATGGCTCGTTTCAGGCCTGTATAATCGTCCTCATACTATTTTGCCGGAGACAGCCAAATCGATGAACGAGCCTATCTCGAAGCGCAAGATCGTGGGCGGTCTGAGACACCGGCTCGTGCTTCTGCTCGATGAGCTCAAGATGGCCGAGCGCCAGACTCTTCAGAATGCCCTGGCTCTCGCTGAGGAGGCTCATGAAGAGCAATTTCGCCCGGCGTCAATAGCCAGCGCCAAGCGCGGTCTGCCCTTTATCGCTCATCCCATGCGAGTCGCTCTCATTTTGCTGGAAGAGCTCGAAATGAAAGATACCATTGCACTTGCCGGAGCCTTGCTTCACGACGTCGTGGAAACCCGGCGCAAGAATACTTCAATTGCCGATATCGAGCGTTCCTTCGGGCGTAGCGTAGCGATGATGGTCTCGATTTTGACCATGCCGGAAATTCCGCCTGGTGCCACGGAAGACGAAGTGAAGTCGAAGCTCAATATCTTCTATCAACGAATCCGACAGGCCAGTGTGTCGGCTCGGATAGTGAAAATTGCCAGCCGCCTGGACACGGTCAGGGAGGCTGCCGAGTGGCTCGATCTTTCTTCTCGACGAAGGCTTCTCGATGAGGCGAACGAAGTTTATCTGCCGCTTGCCCGGGAAACTGACGGTTATCTCCTGGAAGAGCTCGAAATAGCCTGCGAGCAACTGGAAGTGTCCCTGAAAGGCTAGCCTGCCTGGAGTCTAGAAGATCGATTTCTCGAATCCATACTCGAGGGCGTCGCTGTACTCCTCTTCGGAGAAGCCCCGGCAGAGTTTCGCCAGCTCGTCCAGGAAGATCCGCTGGCTGTCCGGAAGCTCGAAAACCGTCCCGGCCGGATTGATGGATGCCCAACGGAAGACGAGCCGGCAGGCATTGTCGAAAAGCGAGCGCACCCTGGTCCAGGCTGACTCGTACTGGCGGTCCGTGAATCCAGGCACCCGCTCTCTCAGTTCTTTGATCGCATCTTTTCTCGAGAGCTCTTCCGGATTCTCTCTGTAGAGCTCGAAAGCATTACGGAGAAGGGCTTTCTTGTCCTCTGATGCTTGTGATTTCGAGTCTGGTGACATGGCTCAAGTTTTGCAGGGATGTTCTACAGAGCATTGTACGGCACTGGTACGAAGCCGAAAATAGCTATGCATTCCTTTGGTATATTATAAGCAATAGTATAACAGCGGTAAAAAGGACGCCGGAAAGACCCAGGGGAGAACCCGGGACTCTCGGCGTCGCGAAAAGCTCAGTAGCAATCCCGATTACAGGGACTCGGGACCGAAGGAGTCGGGCAGGAGCTCAGTGAGAGCACTGTTTACCACCTGCCGGTCGGGACCGACCAGGTCGATGGGGGCTTCCGCTCCGAACTCGCGAAGAACCTGGAGGCTTTCGCCGTCGATGGGGTTGACGGCGGTGGGGTCGTCCACGGTGACGATCAGGCGCACGTCCTTGCTGAAGCCTGCGGTGCGGGCAGTCCGCATCGCCACGGTTTCCGCCAGGGCCGAGCCGCCGTAGGAGGCGTTGTCGTCCGAGATACCCGGGAAGACACGCACGGCGCCTTTCTCGTTGGCGGCGACGAAGAGCGCAGAGCGGGGGCGCTTGGAGTACGGCACATAAGCCCGCGACTTCAGTGCTGCGACCCGCCGAATCAGCTTCTGATCCTCGGGGCTCAGCTGGCCGAAGGCGATGGCGGCGGCGGTGGCAGCCGGCAGCAGATCGCCGACGAGAGCGCGCCGGACGTTGCTGTCGGTATCCACCACGTTCAGGAGGACGGCATCGCGACCGAACTGGTTGAGCACCTGACGGCAGAGACCGCAGGGAGAACCGCCGGGATACTTGCGGCAGAGCACCGCCACGGCCAGGAACTGCTTGAAGCCCATGAGGGCGGCAGTGGTAGCGGCGTTGCGCTCAGCACAGATGGTGGCCGGAAAATAGTCGTTCTCGACGTTGCAACCGGGGAAGAACCTGGTTTCGCCGCCGGCATTTGCAGCATGGATAGCGGCGCCGACAGGGAAGTCCGACTGGAAGCAGAGCTTGTGATCCGCAGAGCTGTTGGCTCCTTTCCAGGCGAGCTTGACGAGCTCCTGGTGGTCGGAGTCGAGATCGTTGAAGCGGACGAAGATTCCTAACGGTTTGTTCATGGATGTGGGTCCTTTAGCAGGCAGGTCTGCCTGGTGAGCATATTAGCCTGCTCTTACAGAAATGACAGCCATTTTTCGTCCAGACTGAATCCGAAAGCAGGCTGCACAGAGGCTTCCGGGATCAGTACCACAGGTTCTGCTGACTGGCCGCTGATCCGCCGTTCCGACAAATGGGTCGGAAAAACAGGTGCAGGGGCTTGGAGTTCAGTTATACGGGGGAGTCAGAGCACAATAATCGAGCAGAACTTGAGGAGACTCTCGACCATATCTTTCTAGTTTCGGGTTATCAAGAGATCTGATCTTGATTGTGAAGGTGATAAATGCCTTCTGAGCAGCTTCTTATGACAGTCCCGCTGGCGAAACTGCGCGAGGTATCCGGGTGAATGCGTCGACCCGGTCTATTTCACCAGGACATAATCGAAAGCATCTACCCGGGGGCTTCCTTCTTTTTTGATTTCTACTTCGACCCTCAGGCGATTGCGCACTCTTCTGTAGCTGATCTTCACCTGATGAGCGGGGTTGTTGTTGGCGAATACTGCCAGACCGTCGCCGAGCTCGATCAGGTGACAGTCTCCGCATTCTCGATCGTCGCTCCAGCCCTCGAGCTTCGCATTGAAATGACGCATGCGAAGGACAGGCTTTCGGTCTTCTTCGGTGATGGTAAGAAGCTCGTAGAAAGTGGTTTTGCCTTCTTTTACGAAGCGGCAATAGCCGGTCATGCTTTTGCCCAGGCTTTTCGACCAGTACTCTTCAATCTTATTGCCGTCGGTCCGCCAGCATCCGCTCAGAAAGTTAAGATCGGCAATGCTCGCCCGCACCTGTCCTGTCTCGCCGGCATAACCTGCCGAGGTCGAGAGTTGAAGAACCAGTGCGACTATTGCTGTGCCGCGAAGCTTCGCCGAAATAGACAATTCGAGAGCCTTCCATTGCTTGAACGCTGGCAATATTAGCATATTAAATACGATAGTAGAACTTGCCGAAAAAACAGTAACTGAGAAGACGGACCGGCACGAGGCCTGGTCCGTCTTCCCGTTACTAGAAAAATCACCCCTGGCTATTTATCCCCGTCCAGATGAATCATTCGGGAAGCCACCGAGAGGTAGATGGTGGCTGCTACGGCGACGATGGCAGCGCTCAATAGAAGCGTGTAAGTGATGCCGATGGTGGATGCCAGATAGCCGGCAAGCATCGCCGCGAAGGGCGTGAAGCCGAGCATGCAGGTGGAATAGACGCCCATGATTCGGCCGCGCTTCTCGGAAGGCACCGCCATTTGCACCAGGGAAAGCCCGCCTGAGAGCTGCACGCTTATGGATACTCCACCTAGGGCCAGAGCCACCAGGGAAAGAATCGTCCAGGGGGACAGCGCCACTATGGTGATTGCCACAGCAAGCGCCAGGGGAGCCAGACCGATGATCCGGCGGAGGTTCTGATTGTCCGGCTTGCTCGCCAGAGCGAGGGAGCCGACGAGGGCCCCGACTCCGGCAGCGGCTGACAGGAATCCGAGGGTGGAAGCGTTCCCGCCCAGGAGTCTGTCGACAATCACCGGCAGCAACACGCTGTACTGGAAGCCGAACATTCCCGTGGCGATGGAGAGCAGCAGAACTGTCACTACCGGTGGTGAGAGCAGGACGGACATCAGCCCGGGCTCTTCGGTCTGTTTGCTTGGATCCGAATTCGGAGCTTGCTCGGTCCTCTCCTTTTCTTCCGGATTCACCCGGATCATAGTCAGGGTGACCAGGGCGGCGATGAAGCTTACTGCGTTGATGCCGAAACAGATAGCTTCGCCGAAGATGCCTATGAGCACTCCAGCCAGGGCCGGACCGATCATTCGACAGGTGTTCCAGACCGCCGAGTTCAGAGCAATGGCGTTTGTGAGGTGCTCCTTGTCCACGAGGTCAGGTACGAAGGCCTGCCTGGTGGGCAGATCGAGAGCCGTGATGCAACCTCCCAGCAATGCCAGGGCAACAATCAGGGGGTAGCTGATCGCACCGGTGACCACCAGGGTGAAAAGCACGATCGCCTGGAGCATTGCCAGGGTCTGCATGGTGAGGAGTACCCGGCGACGATCGAATCGGTCGGCCAGGGTTCCACCGAAGTAAGTCAGCAGGAGCAATGGAACGCTCCCTGCAAACGATACGATACCCAGCGCTGTAGCTGAGTCCGTCATCGTATAAACGAGCCAGGGAAGCGCCGTGATCTGCATCCAGGTGCCGCATAGCGAGATCACCTGTCCGATGCTGTAGACGCGGAAGTTCCTGTTGCTCAACGAACGGAAGGTCTTGCCGAACTCCCGCTCTCCGTTGTTTGGCGAGCCAAACCATCCAATTAGCGTTTCAATGAGATTCATTGACCCGATCTCCTTGTCAGATAGCAATGGCCCGGCTTTTCGAGTCGGGCTACAGTTCATCTCACAGCCTCAGTCATACCTGTCCGGACGCCTGGTGGGCGCGGGTCGGGTGAGCAGAGCAGTGAACAGTGTTAAAAAATCAAATCGAGCTGGTGTTTTTTAAATTCAAAAATCAAACATGCTCTCAAGCTAATAGACTGCCATGATCAATTACCTGCCAGGTTGGTTATTAAACGCTCAAAATCCGGTTGTCATGAGGTTATCGGGTTGGCGAAGCTATCGGAGCCTTGCGCGGGTCTGGCTTTCAGCCGCCCGTTGTCAACAGAAGTGGTGTCGTATTTGATGAATCGAGCATCTAGTGAGCGCTCCCGGATTCGCTCGACCCCCTTGTAACAGGCTCTAAATCATTGTCGTTCACAATTATTTTTTGACCTGCCGCGATCCCCGCTGGTAAGACAGAT
>JAGQHH010000478.1 GCA_020431945.1 Cyanobacteria bacterium HKST-UBA02
CTTGGAGAATTGCGCTTCGAATTGGACTTGCACCCCGGAGCTTTGGAAGGAGTGATGGATGCACATTGAGTGTTCCGTATTTTGGAAGTTCCAGAAGCCATTTTGGAAGAATGAAGTTGTATGCAACGACTACAAAGAGATCCCATGAAGTAGTCTCAAACCACTCGCGTGTGGTAGATGCGTTGTAACTATCTGGCTGGAATACTGGAATTCCATACCCAATCGCTCGGACTTTTGTCGGTGGAGGAGTAAGCACCATTCTCCGTCCTTGTGGGCGATCAGGGTTTGTGATGACTACGTTTGGTATAACTCCTTCATTATAGAGTGCGTCAAGAGCAGGAACTCCAAGTGGCTCGCCACCAAAAAATACTACATTTGGTCTCTTCATCTGGTGAAATATAACAGATATCGGAATATGGTACTATAACTTTTTGGTGGTATTACCCGGTGAACAGAAAGATTAGGAGTATGACACCAGAGAGCAAATTTGAACTTACCTCATACGAATTAAAAGACCTGAACCTCATGGCTCAGAAACTTGCTGAGCATAACGCAGCGTATGGTGTCGGAGCAAGATTTGGAAAATCACTTGCTGCCGGCTTGCTTGCGCGTGTAAGTGATGGCGAACAATCTTTGGACAGCGCGATGAGAAATGCTGCCAATGAGTCTGTTAGTGACGGCAATGTTGGAATAACAGCACTACGGGCAAAATTTGGAGAGGTGGCCAAGGCATACGGCATTAGATTTGAAGAAAAACCGGGACTTGATGATTCCGCGCCTATCGGTGAAGTTATTGTAGTGATTGATCACCCTTCAGTTTTTCTTGACAGAATTGAGTCCTTGATTTCGAAGATTACCGATGAGAATCAAGCTATCTTCTTGAAAGCTGTCGTTAAAGATTTTTCTATATTCATAAAAACAGAAGAAGGGAAGCAAGACGAGCATCTGCTCAGTCGGTTGGATGAAGTTGTCCAAATGTTGGAGCCCCTCTCAGAAAACCAACTTCTCGATGTTCGCGTACTGCGAGAAGTCAGTAAACATCATCGGTCGGGTGAACTAGAGGGTTATTTGGAAGCTGAAGAAGCTGGGTTGTGGAATAAGCCAGGAGTCGGATTTGGACCTGGCGATTGGGTGCGGGACATTACAGCCGATCTTTTGGATGAGCAATGGAGCAAAGCGGTCACGGTTCTTGAGAGGCAAAAACCGCAAGGCAGCGTTTACAATGATTTGCAGAGTCATCTCCTTGAGTGCATCGTACATTCTGATGGGCTGCTGGATTCTATGGAATATCTAACTCCTGAACAACGAGAAGAGTTTAGAAATATTCTAAAAAAATATACTCCTAGACTCGTTGGTAATCTTTCTGCGTAATATTCTATCTGTCACTATGCTTACTCAGCTTCGTGAATATGGTCATGGGTTAATTCGTCCTTGTGCCAGACTTTTTCAGCTCGATCAACGAAGAGAGTTCCATCGAGATGGTCGCATTCATGCTCGATAATTTGTGCAAGAAGACCGCCAGCACCTCGCTCGAACACCTCTCCTTTTTCGTCGAGGGCGCGAAGTGTTACGTTCTTGTGCCGCTTAACCTGTCCGTATTTTTCAGGTACTGAAAGACAACCTTCCCCAACAAGATGTGTGCGCTTTGAGGTTTTTATTATGTGCGGGTTTATTGCCACAAATGATGGCAATGAGTCATCGCGATTTGCACTCTGGTCCTCAATCAAGAATACGCGTTTTGCAGCACCAATCTGTGGTGCAGCTATTGCGACTGCAGTGAAACCTTCCACATTGTAGCTTTCGAGAGCTTTCCGCATATCTTTTACAAGCTTTGCAACAAAGCCATTTGCAAATTCTTCTTTAGTTATCTCCTCAGCGATCTCGTGAAGCGCTGGATGATTTTCCGTAACAAGCTTTGCCATACTGAGTTGTGTGTATGATTCGTACTATAGCGCAAAGTGCGGCAAAAATCACTTCGTGATTTTTGACGCAAAGCTACACGATCCGATCGGGATTTATCTCAATCTTTATGTATGGTGGTAGTGTTCGAAGTGTCTCAACTAATTGTTCGTCGGGCCATGCGCCAAGTGGTACGCGAATGAGTCCGTGACGTGTCGTTTTCTGTAGGAGGGAATTTGG
>JAGQHH010000479.1 GCA_020431945.1 Cyanobacteria bacterium HKST-UBA02
CGCCGAGGCTCTCGGCCAGCGCGAAAAGCTTCACCGCCCCCATGAATTTCCTGGTGTTCTCGATTCCGCCTTTTACAACAAAAGAGACCATACCGCCGAAACCACTCATCTGCTTGCGGGCTAGCTCGTGGTGAGGGTGGTGCGCGAGACCGGGATAGATGACTTTCTCCACCGCCGCCTGACCCTCGAGATAACGGGCGATCTCCATGGCATTGCGCTCATGAGCCTGCATGCGCACCGCCAGGGTCTTCACTCCTCTCAAGACCAGCCAGCAGTCCATGGGCCCGGGCACGCCGCCCACGGCATTCTGATGGTATTTGAGGGTCTCGTGCAGCTCCTCGTTGCTGGTTATCACGGCACCACCCACGACATCGCTGTGACCGCCCAGATACTTGGTGCTGCTGTGCACGACGATATCGGCACCGAGCTTCAGAGGATTCTGGAGATAAGGGCTGGCGAAAGTGTTGTCCACCACGGTGATGAGATTCCTGGCCCTGGCCAGATCCGCGATGGCTTTGATATCCACGAGATTCAAGAGAGGATTGGTGGGGGTCTCCAGCCAGACCATCTTCGTATTCTTTTTGATCGCCGCTTCCACATTCTTGAGGTTGGTGGCATCCACGAAAGAGAAGGTCAGACCGTAGCGAGTGAGAACCCGCTCGAATAGCCGGTAGGTCCCGCCGTAGACATCCTCGCCCACGACCACGTGATCGCCGGCTACCAGGAGATTCATGACGTTCTGCTCGGCAGCCAGACCGGAAGCGAAACAGAGACCGAATCGTCCATCTTCCAGGGAAGCCAGGCATTGCTCGAGAGCAGTACGGGTGGGGTTGCCCGTACGCGAATATTCGTAGCCTTTATGCTTGCCCAGCTCTTCCTGTACATAGGTAGAGGTCTGGTAGATCGGCGTGATTATCGCACCGGTAGTGGGATCCGGATCCTGACCCACATGGATGGCTCTGGTCGAGAACTTCATCTTTATACTCCTGCTTTCGATTTGCCGGTTGCCTTCGAGTCTTCGCGGCTCTCCTTGAGGGTTTCCCTGAGATGCCACATGATGTCGAAACGAGTGAGCACGCCGGTAGCCTTGCCTTCTTCGGTAGTCACCACCATGGCGTTGCCGAGACGGAAGAGCTTGTAGAGATTGTCGATCTCCTCATTGACGTCGATATGAGGGAAAGGTCTGCCCATCACCTGGCTCACTCTCACCAGGGTGGGATCCTTGCGCTCATAGACAACCTGCATGGCTACGACGTCGTTGACATGACCGACGCTCTGACCCTCATTATTGACCACCGGTAGCTGATCGATCTGGTGGCGCTCCATGAGCTCGATGGCGCGTCTTATCGGATCGTCGGGAGAAACGGTGATCATGGAGGGGAATTGACCCCGGGCGCTCTTACGGTCGATCAGGTCGCGAACGTAATAGCTGTGATCCGGAGCAGGCATCAAGCCGTGCTCACGCATCCATTCGTCGGAGTAGAGCTTGCTCAGATAACCGCGACCACCGTCGGGCATGAGGATGACTACAACGTCTTTCTCGGTGAGATCCTTGGCCACGCGCAGAGCGGCTGCCGTGGCGGTACCGCAGGAGCCACCCACCAGGAGCCCTTCTTCCCGGGCAAGCCGGCGGGCTGTATGGAACGACTCCTTGTCGCTCACCCGTACCATCTCGTCGACGATTTTCATGTCCACATTGGGAGGAATGAAGTCCTCACCGATGCCTTCCACATAATAGGTCCTGGCCATGTCACCGGAGTAGATGCTGCCTTCGGGATCGGCACCGATAATTTTGATTTTCGGATTTTTCTCTTTGAGATACTTGGCGGTGCCGGATATGGTGCCACCGGTACCGAGACCGGCCACGAAGCAGGTGACCTTGCCCTCGGTCTGCTCCCAGATCTCGGGTCCGGTAGAGAGACTGTGAGAGAGGGGATTGTTCGGATTGGCGAATTGATTGGGTTGGAAAGACCCGGGAGTCTCCATGGTGAGCTTGTTGGCCACGGAATAATAGCTTTCGTGCGAGCTCGCCGAGACTGCCGTGGGAACGACTACCACTTCGGCCCCGTATGCCTTGAGAAGGTTGATCTTCTCCTGGGCGACTTTGTCAGGGACGATGAGAATGCATTTATAGCCTTTCACCGCAGCGATCTGAGCAAGACCGGTGCCGGTATTGCCGGATGTAGGCTCGATGATCGTGCCCCCCGGTTTGAGCAGCCCTGCTTTCTCGGCCTCCTCGATCATCTTCAGGGCAGGCCGGTCCTTAACAGAACCGCCTGGATTGAAGACCTCCATCTTTGCAAGAATAAGAGGCTTGAGACCGGCACTGAGCTTGTTCAGTTTGACAAGCGGGGTGGATCCGACTGTTTCAAGAATATTCTCGTAGTACTTCACGAGGAAGCTACCTCCCGTACAATACTTAACTCACGGCGGGATCCATTATACGGTGACGGCGATGACTGCAGACAAATACTTATATAAACCGGAGGATTTGTCCTCATGGGAACCGGAAAAGACCCTGGGAGCGCCGGGCAGCTATCCCTTCACCAGGGGCGTCTATCCCGGCATGTACCGGTCCCGGGTGTGGACCATGCGTCAGTATGCGGGCTTCGGAAATGCCGTGGAGACAAACAAGAGATTTAGATATCTCTTAGATAACGGTCAGACAGGGCTGTCAACAGCTTTCGATCTGCCGACCCAGATGGGTCTCGATAGTGACGATCCCATGGCGGCTGGCGAAGTCGGGCGTACAGGGGTAGCCATAGACACCCTGGCCGATATGGAGACTCTTTTCGATCAAATCGATCTGAGCAAGGTATCGACCTCCATGACCATCAACGCCACCAGCGCCATTCTCCTGGCCATGTACCGGGCAGTGGGCAAGAACCAGGGCGTCGCCGCCGACGCGCTTTCAGGCACAATCCAGAACGACATCCTCAAAGAGT
>JAGQHH010000480.1 GCA_020431945.1 Cyanobacteria bacterium HKST-UBA02
GTCTGTATCGGCTGGGTCTTCTTCCGAGCCGATACCGGAGCGATCGCCTGGCAGATCCTGGCGAAGATGGCCATGGCACCGGTGGATCTGTTCAGCATGAGCATCAGCCAGCTAGAGGTTCTGAAGATCAGAGATCCGATCATCTTCCCGTCCCTTCTCATTCTGTTGCCCCTCCTTATGCTCTCGCATCTGGTGGTCAACTGGCTCAACGACAAGAGCTTCTATCAGAAGCCGCCGTGGGCCGTGCAGGTCGGCGTCATGGTGGTGCTCATGTGCGTGCTCACCATCTTCTCGCCTGATAGCTCACCCAGGTTCATCTACTTCCAGTTCTAATGACTGAAACCAACGACAGATCGCAGGCGAAGCACATAGTGGCTAGCAGAACAATCGTAGCCATTGCTGTCTTCGCCAGCCTTTCTGTCGGTATGGGTGCTCTCTCCCTGGGAAGGCTGGCCCCCACCGACGTCCCCTATCCGACCTGGACATCCTGGGCCATCAAAGGATTCGAGAGCGAAAACACCGTCCGTCCGGACATCGTTTTTCTGGGCTCATCGCTTCTGGTCAATCCGATCGGCAATGTCGATGCCGATGAATGCGGCGAGAACGTCGATGCCACCAGCCACCGGCGCAGCTTCTTTTTCGAGAAACGCTTCCGGGAGCTTACCGGCAAGAGCGTCTCCACCTACAATTTCGCCCTTCCCGGCGCCATGCCCTCCGACGCTTATCTGATCACCAGATTCCTCTTGAAAGAGCCCAAAGCTCCCCGGGTGATCGTTTACGGAGTGGCGCCCCGGGACCTCCTGGAGAACACTCTTCCTTCTCCCTCCGCCACCGATCCTTTCCGCTATCTCTCGCGTCTCGGCGATTATTCGGGCTCCATCGATCGCATCGCTCCCGATTTCTTCACCAGGCTGGACTACGAGATCGGGCGGGCGCTCTATACATATGGGGTGAGGGAAGACCTGAAGACTGCTTCGGCAAGGCTCTCCCGCGATCTCATGGACACCGTCCTGCCGGTCAGTCCGGAGCAAGAGTACAGCATCCACAAACGCATGAAGATCCTGCCGGAATACCATCCTTACGAGATCCAGAGAAACGAAGCCTTTTTCCGTCCCTCCGCCGGCACGGAAGAAGAATTCCGGGACAATACCCAGGAGTACCGCGATCGCTACCGGCGGCTGAAGATGGATGTGTATAAGAGCCAGCTCGCTTTTCTCAAGGATACTTTCGCCACCGCACGCAAACGCGGGATCGAATGTGTCCTCGTATCCATGCCGATCACGAAAGACAACCGGGAGCTTCTCAGCCCGCAGTCACTGCAAGCTTATCGGGAAGGGATCCAGACAGTCTGCGCCGAGACCGGGGCAAGCCTGGTCGATATGGATCGAAACGAGACCTTCAGCAAGGATGACTTCGCTGATGGTGTGCACCTGCGCTCCAGCGGGGGCAAGAAGTTTCTCGATCTCCTGGCCCGGGACCTGGCTGCCAACCAGACCGTGGTCGCGGCGATCTTGCCTGGAAAGCCTGCCGTAGCCGAGATAGAGGAGTCGCGCTTATGAAAAGTCCGAGTCCTTTCCTGGCAGCATTGATCTGCTTTTTCGCTCTAAACGGCATCCTCGCTGCCGGCGCCTTCATCCACCTGGACCGGTACGAGTTCCCGTACCAGGGCTGGGCCTGGTGGCTGATGCAGGATCTCAAGGAAGACCAGGAAACCCACAATGTCGTTTTCCTGGGCTCGTCCCTGACGGTGAGCGCCCTGAACAGCGCGGACGCCACCAGATACGGTGAGACCCTCGACCTCGTCGAGTATCACCGCGTTCGCTATCTGGATGAGAAGCTCGAACAGTCTTTCGGCGGAAAGTTCTCCACCTTCAACCTGTCCGGTCCCGGACAGATGCCTTCCGACGCTTATCTGACCATCAAGGCCTGCGTGGAAGGCGGTCACAAGCCCGATATGATCGTCTACGGAATCGCGCCCCGGGACTTCATCGATAGCGAGCTGGCCAGCCCGGCCGATACCGAGCCCTTCCGTTTCCTGAGCCGTCTGGTGGACGTCGACGATAAGGCCGACAAGATTTACCGGAGCCCGCTCAGTCGCATCAACAGGGCTCTGGAGCGAAACATCTATCTCTACCGCAATGCCGTGGACATGCAGATGCTCGCCGGCAATACATGGACCAGCGCTGTTACCGGGCTCCTTCCCGAGCCGCCCGGAGCCAGGCCCTTCACCTACTGGGACAGGAAAAGCCTGCTGCCCGAATATAAGAAAGGCGAGTTCCACCAGAAAGCGAGTCTCTGCGTTCCCCAGGATCTTTCTAAACCCAACGAGTATCTGGACAATTCCAGAGAATACATGGAGCGCTATCGCAAGCCTGATCCGGTGGCATTCGACACCCAGATGCATTTCCTCGATGAGCTTGCCGCCTACACCCGGGCCAACGATATCGCCCTGGTGGTGGTCAATATGCCGATCACGAAAGACAATCTCGCCCTTCTCAAAGACCAGCACTACCGGAAATACCAGGCTGCTCTCTCGGCCTTCGCAGCATCCTCGGGCTCGACGTTCTTCGATCTCAACGATCACGACAAGTTCTACAAAGAAGAGCACTTCCATGACGGTGTCCACATGAATGCCCGGGGCGGTCTCAAATTCGTCGACGAGCTGGTCGCCCTTCTTGCCGAAAGACCGGAGACCAGAGCGCTTCTCGAAGAATCAGGAGAGAGCTTGATGAAGAAAGCGATTGCCCAGCAGAGAAGCAAACCGAGAGCGATGTGAGCAGCATGAAAGAGACGGAAAGCAAAACGAAAATGATTGGCAGCCGCACTCTTGCGGCTCTGCTTCTTTTCGTCATTGCCAATCTTGTCGTGCTCGCCATGCTGCCCCGGACCACCAGGCAGTTGACCGCCGCCGAGCTGAAAGCCAGCCCCAACGAAAAACGCCAGGAAGGCCGCTGGATCTGGTGGGTGGCACGCAACTACCTGGTCGATCATCCCGACGCCGATATCGCCCTTCTGGGAAGCTCCCAGATGTCCGCCGCCCTGTATTCGGCGGAGCCCCTCCATCTCAAGAAAGCAGTGGACTGCGTCACCGACAAGGAAAGCGTGCTTCTATCGGACCGTCTCTCCGAGAAGCTCGGAGTCAAGCCGTCTACCTATATGTTCGCAATGGGCGGTGCCATGGCATCCGATCACTATATGCTCGCCAGGGCACTGTTCACCAGGGAACACAAACCCAAACTTGTCATAGTCGGCGTCAATCCCCGGGATTTCATCGACAATATGGTGCCTTCGGTGAATGCCACCGAGCCTTTCAATTTCCTTCTTCCTCATGTCGACCTGGGCGATATGAGCCGTTACGCTTTTCCCGACGCGATCGCCTGGCTGGACTGGAAACTCAACGAGACCCTGCCCATAGCCCTGGCAGGCAAGACCTTCAAAGAGGCCCTGCCCGCAATCACCGAGACTGCTGCCGATCTGGTGGCAACCAATATTCTCAAGACCGATACCAGAACATGCCAGCCCGAGGACTGTACGAATGTCGCGAACAACGGACGGGTGGACGTGCTCAACGCCATCTACGGCAAAGAGTCCGAGGTCAAGCCCGGAGTCTGGGTGATCCCTCCCGAGTCCCTCAAGTCCTTCGTCAACAATCAGCACGAGTACGAGAAGCGCTACAAGAATCCGGCACCGGCGATTTATCAAAATGAGAAGACTTTCTTCAAAGCATTCCTCACTTATTGCAAGAACGAGAATATCGAGGTGATGGTGGTCGGCATGCCCAGTCTCTGGCCTAACCGAGCGCTGCTTCCCGACTCTTTCTGGAGCGAGTTCAAGTCGTCCCTCCAGGCGATGTGCACCGACACCGGTGCCACCTGGGTCGACCTCTTCGGGGATGAGCGCTTCAATAACCGGGACTACCTCGACACTGTCCACATGAATATGAAAGGGGGCGAAAAGCTCGTCTCGGCACTGGTCGATCATATCGCCGCCAGTCGCACGCTTGCCGGCGCTCTCACCCGCCCCTCCGATATCGCTGCCGGCAAGTCTCCTGCCCGGGCGAAGTCCTGGCAATAAGAGGTGGCGATGGTCACAGAAAGCGCCGCACCGGAAGATCTTTCCATCGAGAAAGAAAACGAGGGTGACTCGCCCTCAAGACAGTTCTCTGTTCTGACGCTGGTATTTCTCATTATCTGCACCGCGGCGCCGGTGCTCAACATCGCCTGGATAACCGCCACAGTGGGCACGGACAACGTCTCCAACGACTATATGAGCTATGCCCATCTCATCGATTCGATTCTGAACGGCACCTATAATCTTGCCAGCCTGGTCCCGGATACTTTTTATCGAGGGCATGCCACCACTCTTCCTTTCCTCACTCACCTGGCCAGCGCTCGCTGGTTTCACGGCAGTGTCATGCCCGAGCTCTATCTCGGTCTTCTTCTGGGCGCCCTGAGGCTCGCCCTCTGGTTCGACGCCTGCCGGGCCTGCGCTGCAAGTAATGAAGAAAACGGGCACCGCCAGCCCCTGTTTCTCTTGCCGATCATAGCCCTTCTCGTATTCTCCTGCTCCCAGATCTCTCTTTATACTTATTCCGGCGCCACGCTGCCCATCGGTCTGAGCCTCTTCGGACAGGCCCTGGCGGTCTGGGGGCTCGCCCGGCTGGGTACGGGTAATGCCGGCGTAGCCGTGGCTGCCGCCGGAGGTCTCCTCTCGGCATACTCCTGGGGAAACGGACCGATTACCTGGGTGGCCATCATGGTTTATTATCTGGCAGCAGCCTTTGGCAGCAAGCGCTTCCATCCAGGTCGATTCGCCGCTCTTCTCGCCTGCGGCGCGACGGCGGCGATACCATATGTGATGTCGCTCTTCACAGCCTCCGGAAGCACCGGCGCCATCGATCCGGCCAAGACCCTTCTGAGTTTCTTCAATACCCGGGTAATTGTCGAGCTCCTGGGCTGGGCCTTCGCCCGGGACATAGCCACCCACACAGACCACTTGCGAGCCGCGAGCTTTGCCGGTATCGGCGGTCTTATCTCAGGAGGCCTGGGTCTGGTCATCGTCTTCGCTCGCTATCGCAGGGCCGCTTTCAGCCGTCTGGCGATACCGCTTATTCTTATCTTTTCCGGTCTGCTCACCGTCTACCAGGTAAGCCTGGTGCGAGCGCTCCTGGCCCCCTGGTACGCCACCCTGGCAATCTCATTCTGGGTCGGACTGGCGGCTCTGGCCGCGTATCTCATCAGCGACCGGACTCCCGCCGGCAAGCCGATCCTCATAGCCAGCCGACTCTGGTCGGCGGCTTTCCTGATTTTTCTGGGAGGGATCTATTTCAGCTCCAACACGACATTCGAAGACAAGACCTATATGCTCAACGCCAGGGCACCGGTATCGGTATCAGCCCTTGCCCGGGCCCGGAGCGCCCCGACCTATGCCGATCAGTATGTATTTCTCTGGACCCCGGGCGCACCGTCGCTTCTGCAGAAGCTTTCGGGCATGCTCGAGCGCCACTCTCTCATCCCTTTCGGTCCGGAGGGCACCACCTGGCTGCAGGGTGACTTCCTCTTCGACGCGGTCAGAATAAGTGGTGCCGGAGACGCTCCCATTCCATATTTTACCGACGACGCCAGAGGCGCACGAAAGCCCGTGCCTTTCTGGGACTATCACCAGCTCGATCTCGTGCTCCCGCCGCAAAACAAGATCTCCTGGACGGTCACGGTGCCGGAGGATGCCACCGCCTGCGTTTTCAAGACGGATAATCTCGCCACCGGTCAAAAGGCATTCAAGCTTCTGGTAAACGGCGAAAAGAAGAACCTCGACCCACAAATCGACCTGGTTTCATTCAAAGGCCGGCAGGTCACCATCGACCTGGACTATGAGGGCGGCACCAGAGGCGAAGCGCCGGTTATCCTGAGCAAGCCCCGGTTGATCGTCAGGACATCCGGCTCGAGCATTGCAAGACCGGGAAAGGAAAAAGAATGGCTGCCCGAAAATACCGAGTTCGGTAGAAGCGGCCCGACTCCCACCCTGGTATCGACTCTATCACTGGATACTGGCTGGAGCACCGACCGGGGCACCATCATGCAGAGCGAGGGCAGCTTGCGCTTGCAGGGACCGGCAGAGTATTCATGTGCCATACACGACGCTCCGCCTGCCGGCGAGCTCGGCTGCCTGCTCATGGAGCTCCGGGCTCCTTCTTCCATGAATAATCGCCTGGTGGTGGTCAAGCTCGAGACAGAAGATGGAAGCCGACCCGATCGGGAATTCAACCTGCCATTTCTGGGCAGCGAGGACTTTCATGTCTACAGCTACGATCTGAAGCTTCTCGAGCTGGAGCGCCCGGTGAAGATTCGCTCGATCACCCTCAAGACCCTCGACCCCGGCGCTGATATTACGATCAGGAAACTCGGCTTCACCGGCAAATAGCTTCGGCCGGACTCAGTGTTTTTTGCGCCGGCCTCGCTTGCCTGGCTTGCTTTCCGGTTTCTTATCCGCTTTGCTCTCGGCAGCCGGTGCTTTGCTCTGGGAAGCCGGAGCTTTGCTCGCTCCCGACTCAGCCGCAGGTACCGGAAGATCCTTGTACTCGACCTTGTGCTCCCTGAGATAGAACTTGCCGACGATGGGCAGACGCTGATGCCCGTAGCCAGTGGCTATCCAGCGTGAGTCGACACCCACGAGATTGTTCACCAGGGTATAGTCGAATGGCACACGATTGAAATAGAGATCGCCGGGACCGAGATAACAATTAGGCTGCATGCCGAATCCGGCCCGCGTATCCTCGAGCCTGGCGGCCTTCAAAAAGCCTTCATAGGTCCCCGTATATGGTGTCGCGTTCAGATTGGCGCTGACCAGCACTGGTCCTTCCAGTTTGGCGATTTCTTCTCCCAGGGCGGCCAGGAAATTGTTCCGCCTATCCATATCCGCCGCCGCAGCCACTTCCGGAGAGCGGAATACGACGATTCTTACCCAGCCGAAATCGAACTTCACGGTGCTGAAGAGCACCGGGATCTTGTCGGGACCCACCGGTCTGGTGAAAGAATTGAGCACCGGGACCTTGGCATAGATCCCGAGTCCATAGCCGTCGGCTCGGGGATCGACTTTGCGATATTGATAGTAAGCGAGTTTGGGCTGCTCGTTGAAAGTCACCATCTCCGCAGACTTGATTCCGCTTATCGTGAAGATTTCGGGGTTCTCTCCGGAGACCAGCGAGATGACATCTTCCAGAGGAAATGCCTGATCGCCGTTCTCGATCTGCAACAGCTTGAAGGAGAAGACCATGGCATCCTTGTCCGCAGACTTGTCCTTGCTCATGAATACCGGCGCCACCGAAGCGAAATTGATCAGGGCGAAAATCATGCTCACCGCCGCCAGGGGCCGCCAGGGCAGGCTGAAGAGAGGCGGGATTACGGTAACCATCAAGATCCAGGCACAGAGAGCACGGAAGTTGGCGCACTGCTCGCAGATATAACCGAGATCACCCTGGCGCATCGAGCCGGACATCATACCGGCAATGGTGATGACAATTACGATAAGCGCTACGAAAGCACAGGTGAGGGAAATATCGAAGGCGATCCGAGAACCCCGGGATTTCTTCTTGGGAGCAGCTTTCTTCTCCGGCTCCGCCGGGAGAGTCTCCCTTTCTTCAGCCGGAAGATTATCCGGTTGCGTTTCCATGCGATAAAGGCCTCCTTACCTCAATGAATTATGCCCTTTATAGGCCCCCCTAATCCACCGATCTAAATTAAGGTAAAAGCCGGTCCATGAGATAACGCATGTCCTCGCGATACCAGCGCTGGCTCAAGAAACGGTCGCCGCCCGGCGGCCACCAGGGCTCCTCCCCGAATACATCCTCATCGAGGTCCTGGCAATACTGCTTGTAAAGTCCGCGCACACGCTCGACATCCTTGCCCTCGGCAAACAAGACGAGCATATAGAGCCGGGGAAGGAAACTGTCGTCGTGTTTTTCGATGGCCTTCTCGAGGATCTCCCTGCACTCTTTGCGGCGACCGGAAATCGCCAGCCAGCGAGCTCTCTCGATGGCGAGCCGGAGGGACTGGGGATAGTATTCCTGGGCTCTGGCAATGGATTCCAGCGCCCCTTGCCGATCCTCAGTGTCCCAGAGGGCTTCTGCACGAGCCTGCCAGACACCACTGGCGGCACTACCTCTCTCGAAAAGCGCCCGGTGCACGAGAGAGAGGGACATAGGCGTAAGCCTCATTCGCTCGGCGATTGCGTAAGATTTTTTAGCGTCCGATATTTTTTCGGTCTTACGAGCAAGATGATAGTCCTTGAGCATCTCGAGATAGAAACCCGTCGAAAAGCCGAGATCGAGCAGTACATAACAGAGGAACACGGCACCGAGAAGCTTCACCATTTCTTCGCCCCGGACGATCTTGCTTGCCAGGCGCTTTTCGAGACGCCGATTGATAGCCACATCCGGACGCGCTTTCTGGATCTTCTCGACAAACTCCTTGAGCCGCACCAGATCCACAGCCCCCACCGGCAATCGAGCGAGAATCGGCAAGACTCGCTTGTGCGGGGAATCGGAGCCGGACGCGGCGTCGGTGCGCACCATGAGATTGCCCCAGAAAGTGAGCTCCAGCGATTGGATGGCACCCAGTCGGATCTGCCGGCGGCCCAGCCAGAGCGCACTATCAGCGGTGACCTCCTGATCTTGCTCTAGATTCAGCCAGGTCCGATAACAGATCGCCGGGGTACCGCCCTTGAGCCACTGGCAGAGACCGGTAACGGTATCCGATTCGAGAGCGAGGAGAAGCAGATGAGCGATACCCAGAATCAGTAGGATTATCGGCAACCCGAACCAGGAAAGGTCGAGTGAGAACCAGGAGCTATCTACGAAGAAGTAGATGAAGACCACCGCGAAAAGCGCATACGCGGTCCGGACAAGAGCGTAGGCGCGGTGCGAGATGCTGGTGCCGATCTTTGTCACTACACTATAAAATTGGGGCATATCAGTACTAAGCATAGTACAAAGACTATCTGGCTGGAAAATACGGCAATTAGATATGGCGTTAATCAAGAAAGAAATCGGTGAGCTTCTAGTCGACAACGGGCTGATAACCGCCGACGAATTGAAAGTAGTGCAACAGGAAAGGCTCAAGACCGGCGAGCCTATCAGCCTCATCCTCGCTCGTCTGGGACTGGCCAACGAGAAGCATTTGAAAAACGCCCTGGAGCTGCAGTTCGGGGTCAACTATGTTTCCCTGAGCAAAGCCGCTCCGGAAGGAGTCTGCCTCGAGCTTCTCCCGGAGAAAGTCATGCGACAGCACCAGGTGGTTCCCATAAAGCAGGAAGAGAACAAGCTGGTGGTGGCCATGGTCAACCCCAACAATCTTCTCGCGCTGGATGACATCAAGTACAGGCTCCGGGGCGTGCAGATCCAGCCCACGGTCTGTACCGAGGACGACTTCCAGCATTTCATGGAGACTGTCTATGCCAGCCGTCAGGCTGAGCTCTCGGAAGAGTTCGAGGACAGGCAGGACGAGACTTTCATCGAGTCCGAGGTGGATCTCTCCGAGGTCGCCATCTACGAGGATTCCGAAGAAGACGTCAACGATCTCGACCTGGCCCGCCAGGCCCAGGACGCTCCCATCGTTCAGCTCGCCAACCAGGTCCTGGCCAAAGCCATCAAGCGACAGTGCTCGGACATCCATATCGAGCCCCAGGACCGCAATGTCATGGTTCGCTATCGCCTGGACGGCGTGCTCTTCGTCGATCGCACCCTGCCCAAAGCGATCCTGGCAGCCCTGGTCTCGCGTTACAAGATCATGGCGGACCTGGACATCGCCGAGCGCCGGCTCCCCCAGGACGGCCGGATCCGGGTGCGCTTCTCGGGCAAGGACGTCGATTTCCGGGTTTCTACCATCCCCTCCAAGCATGGCGAGAAAGTAGTCATGAGACAGCTGGACAAATCGAACACCAGCCTCGGTCTCGACAATCTCGTCAGCGAAGAGGAAGCCCTCAATATAATCCGGGAGATGATCTCGCGACCCTACGGGATCATCTTCGTCACCGGTCCCACCGGCTCCGGCAAGACCACACTGCTCCGCGCCCTGACCCGCATGGTCGAGGTGCCTCGCGACACCGTGTTCCT
>JAGQHH010000481.1 GCA_020431945.1 Cyanobacteria bacterium HKST-UBA02
AGAGACTTTCCTGGTCCGTCCCGGGAGTCTGAAGACCCCCGGGATTATTCGATAGAGTTCCTCGCGATAGACCAGCCGGCTGACGGCGTTGTCCACCGCCGACCGGGTCCCGAAACCAAGCAAATCGCGGGTAGTGAGCAGGAGCTCGGGATCGAGACTGGCCAGGTAGGAGCGGATTCTGCGGATTGTCGACATGGCGGCTCCGGCTTTGGGGTCCGTATTTTTAGACGTGTGGAGGTGGGTGTTGGTTCAATTTCTAAGAGAGAATCTCGCGAACTTTGGTTGCGTCAAGCCGGTTGCGGCGCAGATCGACACGATCAAGTCGGAATATGACTCTGAGGACAAGTTTCCTGCAAAAATCTTGTCCTCAGAGTCATATTGACTCGAGATGTCACTTTCATGAGAGAGAATCTCGAGGAGGTCATTGCAATGCGGAAGCAGGGACAACCTCGAGATTTTCTCTGAAACAAGAAACCGCAGGGCGGGCATATAAATAAAGACCAAGCCGGATCACTTCCATGAACCCCTGCATGTTCTGTCGCGAGCCCATCGACGTTAACAGCGTGTCTTGTCCCTGCTGCCGTCGGTGTGTAGTCGGTCTCTACTCTGTCCAGTGTCCCGATTGCGCGGAGCCTGTGGACTTTCGTCTTGCTTCCTGCCCATTTTGCCGTTGCGATCTGGGTGACACCGACCCACCGGGTGGTAGCGAACCCGACGATCCTTCCGGGGCGCCGGTTCCTCGTCATCCGAGACCGCCGGTTAGGGAGGCTGAGATTGCCCTGCCACTGCCGACCGAGACCATGGACAGTCCCTGATGCGATCTGCCGTCTGCCCATATTGCGGCAAGCCAGTCGTTGCAGAGGCAATCGTGTGCTCGGGCTGTGATGCCGGTCTTTCAACCGAGCACTATCGCGCCTGCCAGGCCTGTTTCCGGCCGATTCGAATCGAGGCTCGATTGTGCCGATATTGCTGGCAGCCGGTGGGTCTGGCGGAGCAGGAGTCCGGGCGATCCGACACCTTTCACGAAGAGGCTCTTTTGAGGGCCGCCACTGTCGGGGGCTATCTGATTGGTGCAGATTTGCTGCGCCAGGTCGCAGACCGCCTGCTTCTTCGTGGTGGTGTCCTGCCGGCGTCTCTTTCTCGTATGTTGAAGGTCGTGGCCACCGAAATGATTGCGATCGATCATGAACTGGCACTCGATTGCTTCTTGATTCTCTACCGGAGCGAGCTTTCGACAGGGTCTCGTTTGCCTGTGGAGCCCTCATGGCTCGAAGAGCTGGTTGTAACCCTGCTTCGTATCGGTGCGGCAGATGATGCTCTGAGCTTCGTCAATGCTCTCATTGCAGAGCTTCGCTCCTACAGACCTGAGGCTGCCGAGTCTAAAAATATGCAGAGTCTGAAACTCTTCAGGCTGTGGCTGGAGAATCTGGCGGCTTTGCAGGAAGCCGCTCGATCTGGTGGGGACGATCCGACTCAAATACTCGAGCAGATAACCAGGTTTGTGCAGGATAGTCCTTTTCCTGCCATCGATCTCGAATGGTTCTGTTTGCAAGCGGACCTGATTCTCAGAGAATCGGGCGGAGACAAGGCTCTTCTCCCATCTCTCTGCGAGCAGAGCTGGAATCTGGCTATGCTGGCTTTTCGGCAGGTGGATAGAAAACCTGTTGCAGATTTTATCCAGGGTCTGGTCTCGGTCAGTCTTTCTCATGCTCTCTCTACTGGTGCGGACGATGAGCTCTATGCGCTCTATAAACATCTCGAGCATCTCCTCGGCAAAACCGTTCGCCATCCTGATTTCGGCGTGGCGGTCCTGAAGATCGTCCTGGACATGACTAATGTGCAGGAGTTTCCGTATGTTCTCCAGCTCTCGAGAAAATTGGCCTTCGAAAGTAGTCACCAGAACACTGTCCGTCCCGTCCTGTCGATTCTCGAGACTGTCTTGCGCAGGGAAAGATCTCGGGACAAAAAAGACGAGCGTGCTTTTTTCGCACTCATTAACTGTGCGATTTTTGCGGCTGGTAAACAAGGTCTGGAGAAAGAGCTCGATTCGTTTCTCAAAGCGATTTCGCGGTTCTCTGTGAAGGAATTCGGACCGAACCTTCCGGTATCGCTAGCTGGTCTCGCGGTGATGCTTCTCAGCCGCGGAGCTGCCCCTGGCAGTATCGAAGTCGTGAGTGAAAGGGTGGCGGCTCTCCTATCCCGGAAAAGAGTAAAAAGGGAATTGCTGGAAGTGATCGATGCGATGGTCCTTTACATGCAATCGCTTCTCGATGCAGGTCTCCTGGCGCAATTCCATTACCTTCTCGAACTGGTCATGGAGTCTTGCGATCTGGAGTCTCTGGATCGTCTGGACGGAGAACTCTGCAAAATTGCCGCTGACTCTCTGAATTCTCTGGACTGGCAGGAAGCTTCCAGATTAGTATCGATCAGGCTTGGAAGCGCCTATTCTCTTTTGAGACCGTTCTGGATCAGGGTCGCTCTTGAGCTCTCTGTAGTCACCACCGGCGAAAGCAGTCGAGGAAGAGTCTTGAATCTGTTGGATGCCGGCACTCACTGTCAGCCGTTGTTGCCGGTTCTTGCCCTGGCCAGGCGATACTGTCGCGATCTGGGTGAAAAGGGCTTCGATTCGGCAGTATCCAGAATCGAGAGCAATTGTCTGAGAGCATCGGACGGAGTGATATTCGCTCATCTGCTTCTTGCTCGGGAGAATTTGACGGTAAGAGGCGATGTCTCTTTCTCGAGTTTCTCTTCGAGAGACACTGGCTGTGAATACGGTCAGCCGTCTCTGGCGAGTTTCTCTAAGATAGACCTCGCTCTAGAGGATGGAGAGTATTCCGGACCGGTCTGCGGACGACAGGAAGATCCTGTTCTTGATTCGACGAGCAATGACCTGGAAGAGTCATTCTCCATGTTCGATCGTACCGGAGTCCCGCGGTTCAACCTGGCTCTGGATTTCTCAGAGAGTCTGGACGGCTCGGAAAGCAGCCGGAGTCTCGCGGGGCTGCGGGGATCTTTCGTTTATTCAGGCTTGATTGCCTCAGAACAAGGGGGCGCTGAAAAGCCTGGATCTCTGCCGCCTGGTACCATAACTAGTGGCACATATCTTTGCGACTCGATGCGCGGCAGGTTCTCTTTCAAGCCCGGGGATGGCTTTATCGAGATTATCGTTGTCGATCGAGAGGGAGATCAGGAAAGAGCTGAGGATGGCCGTGCCGTAGTGATTGCCACTGCCGCTCTCCGGAAGATGCCCTGCCGACCGGATCAGGTGAGGATCTTCTATTTCGGATCGAGACCGGTGGTATTTGCTGACAAGTCTGTATTCTCGGGAATCGTCTATGCTCCCTATGCTACTGTGCGCATCGAGGGTTCGAGCTTCTTCGGTGCTGTGGCTGCGGGTGCCATAGAAGTCCAGCCCGATTCCGGCTCCTGCCGGCTGTACTACGATATCGAGCTGGCAGGCAAGAGCTTTGCTCCTCAATTGACCATGTCATAGCGAAGTTTTTTCGCTTTCGCTCTCAGGGATTCGGCTTTTTGCATTTCGCCTTGCTTCTCCAGGTTCGCGGCGAACTCGTCATAGAGATCGGTTATGACAGCCGGATTCAGCTCCGGGACTTTCGAGTAGAGCTCGATTGCCTTTTCGTAAGCGGCTTTTCCTCTGGTCTTGTCGTCTATCAGATAATAGATTCTGGCGAGCTGGCTGAGATTCTCGGCATACTTCTCTCCGTCTTTGCCGTAGAGAGCTGCTTCGATCTCGGCTAGCTCGTTCTGCATTGCCAGAGCTCTCTCGTACTCTTTCTGTCTGACAAGCACCGTCACCAGTGCATGCATCAGCCGGCGCTGCTGGCGGATATACTCTGTTTTCTTTTCTTTTTCCTTGGCCAGTTCGATGGCCAGCTCATAGGCTCGGCGGGCTCCGGCAAGGTTGCCGGCATGAAGATTGATTCCGGCTTTTCTTTCCAGGGCGTTCAGATAGTTTTCTCTGGCTGCGACTCCTTTGCCTCTTCTCAAGATTGCGATGGCCCGGTCCGCGTAACGGTCTGCCTCTTCGTAGGACCTGTTCGCATCCAGGACATTGGCAAGACCAAGGCAGGCATCAGCGGTGTTTTCCAGATTGGGTGGTGATTCTTTTTCTCTGGGTCCTCCCTTTTCCTGGATCGCCAGAGCCTGCCTGTAGAGCTTCTCTGCCTTCTCGTAATTGAGCCCCCGGGCTGCTTCGGTTCCGGCTTCGATGAGCTGAGCCGGATCGCGTGTGTCCTTGCCATCCAGTCTTTCATGATCCGGACCGGAGATTGCGTCCGCCTTTTCCCTGAGGCTTGCCGCTCCTTCTCGATCGCCTGCCAGGGCAAGAGCTGATGCCAGGCGAATGATCGTCTCGTGTTTCAGAGAGTCCCGAGCGATCACTTTATCGGCCAGGCTCAGGGCTTCTTTCAAGAGTGTGATTGCCTGCGCGTTTTTGGATTGTTTGACGAGAATGTCGGCTCGTGCCAGTTTGATCTCGATGAGATGCAACCCGATCTCCCGGTTGTCGCTGCTGGCTTTCTCCGGGTCGAAGCGAGATAACCAGATTCTCTCGCAATCGAGCAGCGTTGTCAGGGCTTCGGTGTCCTTGCCCTGTTCTTTTTCTAGACCGGCGAGGGACTCCAGGGTTCGAGCTTCCTGATACGTATTGCTGCCTGCTTTCCTGGATATTGCCAGGGCTCTGGCATAGTTTTTCTTTGCCCCTGAATAATCGCCTTTCCTGGAGGCTGTCTCCGCTGCATCGAAGGAGGAGCGCCATTGCTCGCTCAGACTTTCGAAATTTGCCGGAACGCCTGTGCAACCGGCCAGCACAGATAGAATCAGAGACATAGCTAGAGGCAGAGATATAGACGGTCTCATGGCGAGACTCTCAGGAGCCCATGAAAAGACTCGACCAGTTCACCTGTCTGAAAAAGACCTCGCAATCGAGGACCACGCAGCCCAGGAGATTGGCTATGAGTACGGCGGACCAGACGAGTTTCGGAGGATGTCTCTCGAGAAGCATGAGGACCGTTCCTTCCACCATGATCGAATAAGTACCGAAGAGTGTCAGCCCCCAGGGACCTTCTCCGGCGATATAGGGGCCCAGTCCGAGAATCAGACCCAGAAAGGAGGCGAAATTCATGAGCAGGGAGTCGAACATCGAGCGCGGCAGGTTGCCCCATTTCATGCGCCAGAGGATGAAGCCCTCGACGAGCATCAACGGAATGAACTGGAATATGTAGAAATCAAGCATCGTTTTAGGCGAACCTGTTTCATTCTAGTATAGGCCGGCAGGCGCTGGTCTGCGCCGGCCCTTTTTATAGATCCGGTCAGGCGCTCAGCCGGGCGAGCCTGCGTTCAGGTTGTTTGGTTCGCTGTTCCACTTCTTTTTCTGGACCGCCTGTCACCATGTCGGCAAAGAGCTTATGAACTCTCAGGTCACTGGTGATTTCAGGGTGGAAAGTGGTGACCAGGAAGTTTCCCTGTCTAGCCATGACCACGGATCCGTCGAAGCTGGCGAGGGTCTCTACTTTTTCTCCGCAAGACTTGATCATCGGGGCCCGGATGAAAACCGCTCGAAATGGCTCGGGACCCAATACCGGTATCTCGATATCCGCTTCGAAACTGGCTTTCTGCGGTCCGTAGGCATTGCGCCCGATGGTTATGTCCATGAGGGATAGAGGAAGAAGGGGCGATGCCTCGATGGTGCTTGCCAGCATGATGCTGCCCATACAAGTGCCGTAGACAGGCATGCCGCCTTCCGCCCTGGTTTTGATCCTGGCAAGGAGATATTTCGCCTGTGCTTCGGTGAGCCTGGCGATAGTGGTGGACTCGCCGCCGGGGATGATCAGTCCGTCGACGGCGTCCAGATCCTCTTCGTATCGCACTGCCAGAGCCCTCAGTCCGCAGGCTCCGATGGCGGCCAGATGCTCGGCGACATCGCCCTGAAGGGCCAGGACGCCGATTGTCTTGCCTGAATTGCTCTGGGTTTGCACGTGCTTCTCCTTTTCTGACTTTTAGCCAATCACGATCTACCAGCCTCTTACGGCCAGCTCTTCGCCGGGTGCCAGGGAGCGGACCGAGCGTCCGACCATGGGCTCGCCGAGGTTTTTGCTTATCTCGGCAAGCATCTCGGCATCTTCGAAATACGTGGTCGCTTTTACAATCGCCTGGGCGCGCTTCATGGGATTGCCGGATTTGAAGATTCCGGAGCCCACGAAGACTCCGTCCACGCCGAGTTGCATCATCAGGGCTGCGTCGGCGGGAGTGGCGATACCGCCGGCGGCGAAGTTGACCACCGGAAGCTTGCCGTCTTCTTTTACTTTCTTGACCAGCTCGAAGGGAGCGCCGATGTCTCTGGCATAGCTCATCAGTTCGTCATCGGCCATAGTGCTGAGCTTGCGGATCTCGCCCAGGATCGACCGGGCATGTCTGACTGCTTCGACCACGTCGCCGGTGCCTGCTTCACCCTTGGTGCGGATCATGGCAGCGCCTTCGCCGATTCTTCTCAGGGCTTCGCCGAGGTTGCGGGCGCCACAGACGAAAGGAATATCGAAACGGCTCTTTTCGATGTGGAACTGCTCGTCGGCAGGGGTGAGGACCTCGCTCTCGTCGATACAGTCGACTCCGAGGGACTGGAGGATCTGCGCTTCCACGAAATGACCGATGCGCACTTTCGCCATGACCGGGATCGAGACTGCATCGATGATGGAGGTGATCAACTCCGGATCGCTCATGCGGGCGACGCCACCATCGGCGCGGATATCGGCGGGCACCCGTTCCAGGGCCATGACCGAGACTGCGCCTGCCTGCTCGGCGATCTTCGCCTGCTCGGCATTTACCACGTCCATGATGACTCCGCCTTTGAGCATCTGCGGTAGAGCTCTCTTGACCCGCTCAGTACCTGTGGCCCGGACCGGAGCCTTGCCTCTGGCGGTCTCGGTGCTTGCTTCTTTAACGGTGATCCTGGTAGCCATTTTGTTCTCCTTTCATTTAGATGAATGCGTGCCCGCTGCCTTCGAATACCCGTTGCCGGGAATATTCGCTTTTGCTGATTACTTGCTGGATATAAGCCTTGATGGCGCGGCCGAGCATTTTTACACCGCGCGCTATAGTCTCTTCGTCGGTTTGAATGAAGCACAATCTTATGAACTGGGTGTTTTGAGCCGAGAGGAAACAGAGATCCCCCGGTGCGTAGGTGACGCCTTCCCGGCGGGCGAAGGTCATGAGCTCCCGGCTCGAATAGCCCTCCGGCAGCCTGAGCCAGATGAACATGCCGCCGTTGGGGCGTGACCAGGTAATATCGCATCTGGTGCCGTCCGGCTCTTCGATATTGCCGAGCTCTTTCTGCAGGCTGGCGAGCATGGTGTCTCGGCGGCTCTTGTAAGTGGCTCGAACCGATTGCAGGTGTTTCTCGTAAAAGCCTTTGGCCAGGAACTCCGCCAGGATCACCTGGGAGATGGAATTGGTCGAGAGGTTCGAGGCGCGTTTGGCGATGACCAGGCGGGATAGCACCTCGGGCGGTGCCACCAGCCATCCCAGCCTGAGGGCTGGACAGAGAGCTTTCGAGAAAGTGCCCTGGTGAATCACGATGTTCTTCCCGCCAGGCATCGCCCGGAGCGAAGGAATCCGCTCGCCCTGATAGCGCAGGTCAGAAACGAAGCTGTCTTCGAGAATCGGTACCTGATATTGGGTAGCTAGCTCGATCAGACCGGCTCTCCTGCTTGCCGACATGGTCAGCCCGGTGGGATTCTGGAAATCCGGAATCGTATAGATCAGCTTGGGACGCTGGCGTTTCAGAATTGTCTCGAGCATGTCCAGGCGGAGCCCCTCACTGTCGAGAGCCACGGGCAGGCAGCGAGCCTGGCGGCTGCGAAAACTGCAAATCGCCCAGAGATAGGTAGGGTCCTCGCAGGCAATCAGATCGCCCGGATCGACGAGCACTGTGCTCACCACGTCTATTGCTTGTTGCGAGCCGCTGACGATGAGGAGATTCTCGTCTGCGACGTCCATACCGGACCGGGACAGATAAGCCATCACCTCCCGGCGCAGAGCCGGATGACCTTCGGCGGGGCTGTACTCGAAAAACTCCGGTGCTCGGTCGCTGTCGATGAGAGACTGCAGGATCTGGACGAATTTTTCGTTCGGGTAGAATTCATCGGTGGGAATACCGCCGGCAAAGGAGATCGAGCCGGGCTGACGGTCGTAGAAAGAGCGCTCCAGGCGGAACATCTCGTAAACAGTCTGGCTGGCCCTGGAGAAGCGTTCGTTCCAGACGATGGGCTCGAGGCCCTCGCTGCCTTCGCCGCCTTCGCCGATTGACAATTCTCCGGGCAGCCTTGCAAAAGTGCCCCTGCCGACGAAGCTCTCCAGATACCCTTCTTTAATCAGCTCGCTGTATGCCCGGGCTGCCGTGGAGCGATCCACTTTCAGCCTGCTCGCCACCTCTCTGTTGGTAGGAAGCTTCTCATTGGGCAAGATCCTCCCGCCTTCGATTGCTTCTTTGATCCTGTCGGCGATAAGCCTGTAGAGAGGCTCATCGCTATTGGTCTGGAGCTTGCCCTTACCGGCAATCTCATCCAGCCAATTTGTTCCTGTTTTTGAATTGGCGGGGTGGCGGGTCGGCATTGGCTTTACTCGTTTCGGTACCGGTCGTGCGTCTGACGCGGCTCTGGAATGGGTTCCGGGCGGCGCTTTTGCGGGCTCTGAGCAAACCGGAACAGATCCGGAGCGTGCTCATATCCTCCAGTCGGCCGGTAGCATAACCCGGATTGGCTGGCGGATCAATCCAGCCAATTCTTTTGATTAAGTAGAGCTTCGCTGGCAGAGTCCGTCCACTGTGGCGGCTATCGCTATGGACCAGACGATAAAAGCAATCAGGGAGACGAATAGCAGGAATCCGGCAGCAGGCAGATTGGCACATAGGGTGGCCAGGCCTGCAAGAGCGGCGGGTATCCAGACCGGCAGTCCGCACCAGCCAATCCACATTGGCAGTCCTCGACCGGTGAGGATGGCGGCTACTACAAGGAATCCCGAGGCGGCGTAGAGCCCGTTGGAGACCAGGAAGCAGGATGAAAGAGCCCGGTTGAGAGTCTCCCAGGCGATCAGGGAGAGCTCGTGGCGCGAATAGCTGGAGCCTCCATAGACGTACTGCTTGGAGATGTCAGAGAAGAGGATGAGCATGTCGGCGTTGGACTGGAGGTTGATACAGACCGCCAGGACCGAGAGGCAGAGGCTGCCTGTGAAGAGCATCTTCCATTGATTGCTTACTACATCTCTGAGGGTGAGGATCAGGAAGAAAAAGGAGAGGCTGGCTGCGGAAAGCGCAAGGCATGTCGCTTTCCATATGGCCGGATGCTGGGGAGGAAATTGCATCAAGCGCTCCAGGCTGAATTGATCCAGATGTCCGGCCTTATAGGCCCAGAGGCAGAGAAGCATGGCCACGGTGTGACAGACCGCGGCGGCCACACATGCTCCCTGAAGGAACCGGTAGCTTCTTCTTTTCTGGCTGTCATGCAACTCGGTCTGAGGCGACCCGCTCACGGTCTATCTCCCATGCCGGCTAACTCTCGGGTCAGGGGCGCAATACTTCGATGCCGCCCATATAAGGAACGAGAACGGCAGGGACTCTGACCGAGCCGTCTTTCTGCTGGTTGTTCTCGAGAATGGCTGCCAGGGCCCGGCCGATGGCCAGTCCGGAGCCGTTTATGGTGTGGATATAGCGAGGTTTTCCGCCGTCGGCGGGTTTGTAGCGGATATTGGCGCGTCTTGCCTGGAAATCGGCGAAATTGCTGCAGGAACTGATTTCTCTGTATTTGTCCTGGGCCGGGAACCAGACTTCCAGGTCATAACATTTGCGGGCGCAGA
>JAGQHH010000482.1 GCA_020431945.1 Cyanobacteria bacterium HKST-UBA02
CACTACTTATATTTTTTACTGATCGCAGATCGATCACATTCCATCGTTATTTCAGGAGGAGATCATGGTCACCAAGAAGACTCCAGCAAAAAAATCGACAACTTCAGCCCCGTCCAAAACCGCCAAAGCAAGCGCCCCCAGCAAATCAGCCGCCAAGCCGGCTGCCAAACCAGCTGCTGCAAGCAAAGCCGCTCCTGCTAAGGCAACCACCAGCAAAACCGCCTCGCCGTCCCCGGCTCCTGCAAAAGCCGCTGCCAGCAAGGCTACTGCTGAAAAGCCCGCCGCCAAAGCCACTGAAAAGGCTCCTGCAGCCAAAACTGCAACCAAGAAGGCTGCCACGGCTGTTCTCGAAAGACCTGCCACCGAGCAGATCGCCCTTCGCGCTTACTTTATCTGGGAGCAGCGCGGCTATAACCACGGCGGCGACGTCTCCGACTGGCTCCAGGCGGAATCCGAGCTCTTCGAGAGCAACAACTGATATTGCCGATTCTGGAAACCCGGAACCCCGGAGACCCAAGGAAACCCAAGGAAACTCAAAGAAGCCGGGCATGCGCAAGCAGCCCGGTTTTTCTTTTGGCGATGAACGCGCGGGAATTACCTGGCATATACTATCGAAGCGGTAGACTACAATAGAAGTGCCCGGAGTCCGTAGCCAAGCCAGGAAATGCCAGCAGACGAACAACAACAAGACGAGGATCGCAACTCTGCCGGTGCGGGCGCAGGCGCGAATTCGGCTGGTAACCAGGGCTCTCAGGGCAATCAAGACGACCCCCTCGCCCGGGCGCAGAACCCCGAAACTTTCTTCAGACAGACCGATCCTGACACATTCAACAATCAGGGCGACTGGACCCCTTCGGATCAAAGAGGCTACAGCGGTCCGGTTCCCCAGGCACCCGGCGCGCTGCCGGTCCAGGGCGGGCAGGCGCCTCAATCGGCCGGCGGGCATTCGGCTCACGGCGGGCATCCGGCGCAGACCGGTCAGGTCCATCAGAACCAGCATCAGCAGCCGGCCGAAACGGTGAATGATTTTTTCGGCAGTCCCACTCGCTATCAGCATGGTTCTGACCTGGACGGCGAATTCGTCGACGATAGCCCTGGTCAGCCGGCTCCCGGTGCACCCGGCTCTTCCGGTGCGCATGCTTCTCCCGGAGCACCAGCTACTCCCGGAGCCCAGGCGGCACCCGGTCAGGCAGGAAGCGGCGACTTCTTCGACAACGCTCCTACTCCGAATGCCAATCCAGCGCAGGGTCAGATTCCGGGACAGATTCCCGGACAGATTCCTGGACAAGCTTCAGCTCAAGGTCCAGCTCAAGCTCCCGGTCAAGCTCCCGGTCAAGTGCCGGGCCAGGCGCCAAATCAAATTCCCGGCGGTTCGGCTTCGCCCCAGCAGGCACCCAGGAAAGAGAGCCTGCTGAGCAGCATCCAGTCAGCCTTTTTCGATACCGGGCAGCAGAAGGCTCTCGCTCCCCACACACCGACACCGGCTCCCGGACCAGCGACAGAGCATTCTGCCAGCCAGTTTCCCGGACCGGCGCCGCAAGCCGCACAAACTTACAACCAGAATTACGATCATAATCAGAGCCAGGGACTGCTCCCGCACCACCAGCAATACCATCAGGCACCCTCTCCTGCACCGGCTCAGCCTCAGGCTTCTGCACCCGCACCAGGACCAAACTCAGCGCCCATACCGGCTCCTGCGCCAGCCCCGAACCTCGGTCAAGCTACTGGCAATGCGCCAGGCATTACACCTGGAATTGCGCCGGGCATTGCACCGGGAATGGCTTCCGCCCCCCGTCCAGAACCAGAGCCAACCGGTTACCAGGGCGATGACTACGAATTCGACGACCGCCCGCGCCTGGACTCCCAGGGTCGGCCGCTCATGACCAATACACCCAACTTCGCAAGTCATGGTCCGGCGTTTTCACCCAAGCCAAAAAAACAGAAACCGCTTCTTCCCGACCCCACCAAACCGGCTCTGCGCCAGGCGCCGGAACCTCCTCAAACCCAGGCGCCGACTCCCGAGCAGGCTCCCGCCCAGGACTATGATCTCAATCAGGTTCAGAATCAGGCACCTCAAATTCAAGTAGATCCTCAATATCAACAAGCTCAAAATCAGCAACCGCAATTTCAGCAACCCCAGTATCAACAACAGCAATATCCGGATCCCGCGTCACAGCCATTCTTCGACCAGGACCAGCCGGGCGCTGTCCCATTCCAGCAAACTTACGAGCAACCGCACCAGCAACCGAACCAACCGTTCCAGCACCAGTACCAGCAGCCTCAGCCCCAAGCTTATGATCACTCCTACGCTCAGAATCAAGGGCAAGCTCAGAACCAGTATGGTCACCCGCAAGCCCATCATCAAAATCAAGATCAAGACTACGACGACGAATACGAAGATGATGATTATGAAGACGACGAATACGGAAGCGCTCGCAGCCAGCGTTTCAAGCGTCTGGGCAAAATCGTCACTCCGGAGACGAAAGGGCTATTCCTTTATACTTTCTATCAGGCGAAAGAGCTCGTCACCAGCCCGAGCAATTTTTTCCGCACCCTGCCGCCTCCGGGCAATATCGCCGAGCCGGCGATTTTCCTGTTGATCATGACCGTCACAGGCGGGCTCCTGGCGGGCATCACCAGGGCTAACCTGCTGATCACCATCGGTTTTGTGGTGGCAAATCTTATTGGCGCGACCTTTTCGGCTTTCGCCATGTGGAAGCTCTATGTCATGTCCGGAAGCCAGCGAAGTTTCGAGGAGAACTTCAGAGTGGTGGCATACAGCCAGGTGACCCTGCTCCTGGCGGCTTTGCAAGCGCCGCTCCTGGGCGTCATCACCGGGCTTCTGGCTTTCATCGGGACTGTCTATATTCAGATCCAGGGCATGACCCTGATTCACGATATTCCCCGCAACAAAATTCTAGCGATACTGATTGGAGTATCACTCTTTCTTGCCATCATCCACGTCAAGCTCGGAATGTGATCGCCGCATTTACGCCGGGCGCATCTACACCGGCTGCATTTACACCGGCCGCTTTACGCCGTCCGCATTTATGCCGGCTGCGTTTACGCCGTCCGCATTTATGCCGAATGATTGTGCCGGAAATTGTAATAGGTGAAGCAGGTCCCCTGGTTGCTCACCATGGTGGCACCCTGGGGCGAATTGGGATGGCAGCTGTTGCCGAAGACCGGGCAGTCGGTGGGAACCTTGAGCCCGAGCAGGATCTGATTGCTGATGCAGGACGGTGAATCGGCGCGTGACTCCACGTCGACCTCGAACTGGCTGAATGCGTCGTAAGAAGCGAAGTCGCTCTTCATGCGGTAGCCGCCGCGCTCGACATTGCCGATGCCGCGCCATTCGCGATCTTTCACTTCGAAAACTTCCGAGATCAGCGCTTTGGCTTGCTGGTTGCCGTCCCTGGAGACACCTCGCTCATACTGTGATTTGACGCCGCTCTTGCCGGACTCGAGGAATTTGACGCATGAAAGAATTCCTTCGAGCAGATCGAGAGGCTGGTAGCCGGTGATAATGAATGGAGCGCCGTATTTTTTGGAAAGACGTTCATATTCGCTGGTTCCGGTGACGCTGCAAACATCGCCGGGGCTCAGGATGCCCTTCACCGGCGTGTCCACAGTACGCAGAACCCGGGAGCAGACCGCCGAAACGCAGGGATGCGAATAGAGCAGGTAGAAGTTTTTCAGTCCCAGACGTTTTGCCTGCCAGACCGAAAGAGCATTGAGCTCGACCTTGGTCTCGAAACCGATAGTAAAGAAGACGACTTTCTTCTCCGGCATCTTCCGGGCAAGAGTCAGGGAGTCGAGGGGCGAATGCACGACCCGGACGTCGGCGCCCCGGGCTTTCATCTCGAGCAGGTCGTAATCGCTGCCTTTGAGCCGGAGAAGCTCGCCGGAGCAGCAGAAGACGACATTGTCGAGCTGCGAGATGGCGATGGCGCGATCGATGGTGGCCAGGGGCGTGGCGCAGATGGCGCAGCCCGGACCGTGCACCAGCCGGAGCTGCTCCGGCAGGTAACGCCTGAGGTCGTGCTCCAGGAGCATGCGCGTCTGCCCGGCGCAAACCTCCATGATGGTCCAGGGCCGCGATGTGGCAGAAGCGATTTTCTTGGCTACTTTCTCAACTCGTCGGACATCGAGCCTTGTATCGTGCGGATCTACGTCTCGGCTTGCAAACAAGGTGCCAGGTCCTCTCTCACTTCCAACCAGTCAATGATAATGTCCATCTGGTTAAAAGTACCCGTTTTCTAAAGTCTCAAATTCCAGACAGGCACAGGGAATTTCCCGCGCGGACTGGCTTATCGCCCCCCAGGCAAGGCATTGACGCGAGCGCGCCGCCTCCCGCCAGTATTAAGATCATTGCAATTCTTAAAGCGCAAGATTAAATAGGCGGGTCCTATCTCACCCAGGCGAAGCAGCCGGAGCATATCGCCCCGGCTGCGTTCCCCGTTTTATACCGCTTGTTTCAAAACCCGTCCCGTCTCAGCTGATATAAGCCTTGAGGGCGCTGGATTTCTTGTTGTTCCGCATTTTGCGCAGAGCTTTGATCTCGACCTGCCGAGCCCGCTCCTTGCTGATTCCCAGAACCGCACCGATTTTGGTGAGGGACCGGGGGGCGTCGCCGGTGAGGCCGAACCGCAGCTCGATCACCGACCGCTCCTGAGGATTCAGGCTCTCGAGGAGCTCAGTGACATCTTCGTGAAGAAGATTCTGAGTGGTCCTCTCGGTGGGCAGGGCGATGACATTGTCCTCGAGCACGTCAGCGAAAGTGCTATCGTAATCGGTGCCAATCGTGGCGTCGAGCGAAAGCAGGTTGCGCGAGGCGTTCAGGGCAAGGAGCACTTTCTCTTCGGACTCGCCGATACGCTCGGCAAGCTCGTCGGTACCCGGCGCCCGGCCCAGCTCGAGATAAAGCTCGCGAGCGGCCCGTTTGGCTTTGAGCAGAAGCTCGTTCATATGGACAGGCAGACGAATGAGCCTCGACTTGTCAGCGATTGCTCTTGTGATTGCCTGTCTGATCCACCAGGTGGCAT
>JAGQHH010000483.1 GCA_020431945.1 Cyanobacteria bacterium HKST-UBA02
CACCGGTCCGGGATCCGAAGTCGATACACCCGAGCTCCGCACCACCGAGATTCAAGTCCCCGATAGCCAGACTCCCGCCGATTCAACTAAGCCTTCAGAAGATCTTTCTCCTGAAAACAGGCCCGTCGATCTGACTCCGGTGAGTCTCCCGAGACGCTCTCCGAATTTCAACCGTCTCGATAGCTTCGAAGCCGGTGTCCTCTACCGCCTTCCCACCAGGTTGTTTTTCAGCTCCACCGTCGAGAACAGCCTCAGGGCAGAGACAAATATTTTTCAGACCGAGCGCAATGCCACCACCGACATGATCTACCGGGTGCTGCCCAACACCACCCTGGGCTACGCCCTCACGAGAACCACCAGGGTAGCCTGCAACTATTTCTTCCTCAGGGATCAATACACCGAATTCAATAAGCCCCTGAGCCGTAATTTTCATTCGGTCGGTTTCATCCTCAGCCAGGACATACCGAACCGAAGCAAATACAACATCAATCTGAACTTCATGAGCCGCGGGCTCTTTGCCACCATGGACTATCTGGACGAGTCCTTCTTCAACGATCTGCTTCCCCAGCTCGGTATCAGCAGACCGGTATCGAACCGCTTCGGCAACGGTGTGGTCTATCTCAATATTCTGGGACAGATCCGCTTCCGGGAGGTCCTGAGCAAATTCCAGGAAGGCGATCAGTTCTACTCCCTGGGCTATGTCCACTGGCGCGGTCCCTGGCAGTTCCTTTTCGATACCACCCTCAACAACAACTTCGGCAGCAAGCGCTTGAGACTGGGCAACGACAATCAGGTGTTTATCCTCACCCAGGAGATCGCGCGCCGGGTCCACCCCAGGATCAATCTACAGACTTTTGTTCGCAGTCAGGAAATCTATAACATGGGGGCCAGCTCGAGCCCCGGTTATGCTGGCTTCAACTACCGGATTTTCGGCGGCTTGCGCTTCCAGGTCAGCAAAGCACCCATCTTCCCGGTCAGAATGCAACTGGCAAGCAAATAGGACAGGATGAGTCTTTCGCAAAGACAAACCGCTCTGCTGGCTCCCCTTCTCGGGGAGGAGGAAGAGAGAATCTACGATTGCCCTTTCAAGCCAGACCTCGTCCAGCTCCTTCCAGGCACCAATATAGTCAAGCTGCTTCTGATGTTCGTAGCAGCCATAGTGCTGGACAGCTATTGCCGGACCATTTTCGACGCTTACAAAATCCCGGTTCTCACTTGCATCGCTCTCCTTCTCGGACTTTCCGGGAGCGTCTTCCTTGCTTTTAAGAGCGCGGGCAGCCGCCTGGTGGTAACCACCAGAAATCTCTATCTAGTCGGTCCCGCGTCGGTTTTGCAAAAGATCTCCATCGAAGACGAGCTTCGCTCAGTGGATCTCAGACGAGGCGAGCAGAAAGTGGTGCTCGTCACCCGCAACAAGAAATACGCCAATATCGTGCTCGCTTCGAGCGACCCGGAGACTCTCTACAGAGAAGTCAAAGACGCTGTCGCAGCAAAACCCATCGGAATTCTCGATTTCTCCCCGGCACCGGAATCGACCCTTGAAGAAGAGCCTGCGGATATAGCACCGGTATCGGTGTCAAAAAAAGAAATCCCGCCCGGTATCGAGTACACCTACGGTATCATCCAGAAATTATTGAGCGAGCTTGCCGGGTCCATAGCTGCCGGTGACCGCCGTAAGAAATGACCGGATTCCTGATTTGTATGTTATAACTTCGCATCAAAATCAGTCGGCGATCTATCCCTGGGTACTCTGTCTATGACCGATTGGAAACCTGGCTTCACTAGTCGACAAGACCAGCATGAAGGTCAGAACTTGACCTTCTCCGGGGAATTTCCGGAATGGCTGGAAGGCACCCTGGTGCGAAACGGGCCGGCCATTTTCGAGACCGGAGAAGGTGCCGCCTCACGACTGAACCACTGGTTCGACGGATTCGCCAAGCTCCATGCCTTCCGTTTCGGGGAAGGCAAGATTATCTATTCCTCTCGCTTTATCGAAAGCCAGGCCTATAAAGGCTTTCTCAAGACAGGCAAGCTGGCCAGCCAGGAATTCGCCAGCTCCCCGGCACGTGGGCTCGGGCAAAGACTAATGGCGCTTTTCAATCCGGACTTCACCGACAATACCAATGTCAGTGTCGTCCGGATGGCGGGGCTCTGTCTGGCCCTCACCGAAACCACCAGCATCAACGAGTTCCGCCCGGATGACCTGAGCACAGTCGGCCCTTTCGCATATGAAGACAGCCTGAAAGGCCAGATCACTACCGCCCATCCGCATCTCGATCCCAGTACCGGAGCGGTCTTCAATCTGCTGACCGATGTCTCGAGGGAGAGCACCTATAAATTTTTCAGCCTCGCACCCGGCTCTCGCAAACGAGAGCTCGTAGCCTCGGTGAAAGTTCCGAGACCAGCCTATGTCCACAGCTTCGCCATGACCCAGAGATATCTGATCCTCATGGAATGCCCTCTCTTTCTCAATGCCCTGGAGCTGCTCTTTTCAGGCAAGCCTTATATCGACAACTATCACTGGGAAAAGTCCGGGATCATCCGCTTTCTGGTAGTAGACAAAAACGAGCGTGCCTGCATCGCCACTATCGAAGCGCCTTCCGGATTCTGTTTCCATCATGTCAATGCTTTCGAAGACACCGGCGGCAAGATAATCATAGATGCCGCCATATACGATGACAGCTCGATAGTCGACGATTTGCGTCTGGACAATCTCCTCGCCTCCGGGTCTCGTGTTTCGAAGGCACGACTGGCAAGATACAGCCTCGATTTGAGAGGCTCCGCCAAGCTGGAAGAAGTCCCTGTGCCCGATTGCAATATCGAGCTGCCTCAGATCAACTACAGCAAGCACAACGGTCTGCCATATCGATATCTCTACGCCTGCTCGGTAAGTGAGGAAGGCACATTTCTCGATAGCCTTCTCAAAGTCGATCTCGAAAATGGCACCATAACAGCCTGGCGGGAAAGCGAGTGCTATCCCGGCGAGCCGGTCTTTGCCCGGCGCCCGGGAGCCGAAGCTGAAGATGACGGAGTGCTACTCAGTGTCGTGCTCGACTCCGGCGCCGGCTGCTCATTTCTGCTGGCTCTTGATGCCCGGACTCTTCAAGAAATCGCTCGAGCACGAGTTCCGGACACTATTCCATTCGGGTTCCACGGTCAACTCTTTGCGAGGTGAAGTCATGAAACGAGCACTACTTATGGTATCAACTCTCATTCAGCTTTCGACGCTGAGCGCCCTGGCTGCCGACAACGGCAGCATCAAGGTGAAAGTCACCGGACTCAATAATGACAAAGGTGTAGTGAGAATCGCCCTCTTCAAGGATAAGGATTCTTATAAAGCCGACGACGGATCCGGCGACAAGGCGTTTCAGAGAGCAGCAGTCAAAATCGCCTCCAGCGAGGCCAGCCACACTTTCTCCGATATCCCATATGGCTCCTACGCCATCAAACTCTTTCACGACGAGAGCAATAGTGGTAAATTTCTCACCAATGCCTTCGGCATTCCGAGAGTGCAGTACGGCTTCTCGAACAATGCCCGGGGACGCTTTGGACCAGCGGCATTCGAGAAGGCGCTGTTCGATGTAAAGCAACCCGAGACAAGCATGACAATCGCCGCTAAATAGGAAGCAGATGTCGAGCCCCAATCCAATCATGATAGTAGCCATGGGAGTGGCGCCTGAGAAAGAAGGCGAGTTCAATGAGTTCTATCATCACCGGTTCTTGCCGGCGCTGCTTGCCTCCTCCGAAGAAGTAGTGAGCATAAGACGCTACGAGGAGCTCAATATAAGCGGCACCCTGCGCTGGCACACCAGGCAATTCCTGACAATCTACGAGCTTGCCGGCGAGGAGGGTCTCGCTAAGGCAGACGAGATTTTTGCCAGGCCCGGGATGAAAGACC
>JAGQHH010000484.1 GCA_020431945.1 Cyanobacteria bacterium HKST-UBA02
CCTGCTGGGGCTCATCTGGCCGACCACCGGCAAGATTCTAATCAACGGTCACTCGCCGACACATCTGGAAGTCCGGCGCATCACCGGATTTTTGCCGGAGCGAGCCAAATACGACAAGTGGATGAGTCCCCGCGAGTTCGTGGGATACCACTACCTCCTGGGTGGAGGCGATTGGGGCAAACGGAAAGCAGTCGTGGAAGAGGCTCTTGATCGCGTCGAGCTGATTCAAGCGGCTCGCTCGCGACCAGTCAAAACCTTCTCGAAAGGCATGCTGCAAAAAGTCGGCATCGCTCAGATGCTCGTGCATACTCCGCGGGTTTGCTTTCTCGACGAGCCCACATCGGGGCTCGATCCGCCCGGGCGAAACATGGTCAGAGATCTGATTCGCCAGTGGAAGCAAGAAAAAGTCACCGTCGTCCTCAACTCTCACAACCTCGACGACGTCGAGCGGGTTTGTGACCGGGTGGCTTTCGTCAATGCCGGCAAGATCGACATCGTCGATCAGCGAGAATCAGCCGAGCAGACCGTCACCGTGATGGTCCGCTGGACCGGTCCCGAGGACACCGAGGAACGCTTGCATGAGATAGCCAGCCAGTTCGACGTCACGCTCTGCTTGCCGGACAAAGAAGAGGCAGCGGCGCTCCCTGTCAGCGACGGTGGCTTCTGCCGGTTCGTCCTGCGCGCCCGCCACCAGATGCCCGGTCTCGTGCGCAGTCTCATCAACGCTCAGATAGACCTGGAAGAGGTATTCTTCGAGCGCAAGAATCTTTCGGATCTCTTCGAGAATATCAAGGAGAACGAGAACACGACCGATGATTAATCCGATCGTTATCTTCTACACCTTGCTTCTTCAAGTCCGTAAATTCGGCAAGATGGACATATTCTGGCATGTAATCATGCTCGTCAGCGCCGCTGGCTCTGCCTCTCTGGGACCTGACGGAATATACGGAATTCTTGGACTGGCCACCAATCCAGCAATACTGCTTATAGTGGCAATGCGATTCACCACCGACAGCTATCAAGCCGGCAATGAATACTATGCTCTCCTTTTCTCCCGGCCGATCAGGCGCTTCGACTATGTGATGACCAAGGCATTTGCCGGCTGGCTCGGAACACAGTTTTTTGTAGCGAAAATAGTGCTGATGCTCCTGGTCATGCAACTCCTCTTCGGCACCAGCCCTCTTATCCTGCCAGAAGGACTGCAACTTCTCAGCGTATCCGTAAATGCCCTGAGCGCTTCCTGCCTCAGTCTCTTGATCTGCAAATTGCCCGAAAAATTGTCGTCATGGGCGCTGCTGCTACTTACCGGCTCCTATCTGGCAGGATCCGCCTCCAGCGCTTCCCTAAAACCCGAGGGAATCCTGGCTAATGTCCCGATGCAGCAGGGAGAATCACTTTTTGCGGCTATCGGAACAGTCTTCTATCCTTATCTCGATCTGGACGCTCTCTTTAGTGCCACCACTTTCAGTTTCATTCCTTTTCTCAACTACATATCCAATTTATTGCTTTACTTGTTGATCGCCACCTGGCTCATCAGCCGTCAGGAATTCTCCTATGCTAACGACTGACCGATCAGAGAGCATCTGCGTTCCCCTGTGGCTGATTGTCGCCACCATAGTCGCTCTGGCGATCCGTGTCGGATTCAACATCTGGGAGCCCGAGCAGAAGCCCTTGCCCAACGAGACTATTGCCTGGCAAAGTAATGTCGATGCCGCAGTGGAACCGCAAAAGCCGGTTCTATACTACTTCAGCGCAAACTGGTCGCAACGCTGCAAGGAATTTGAAAAAGCGTGCTTCGGGAATGGCCCTCTTGTCGCTCTGATTAACGAGAGAGTAATTCCTGTTCATATCGTGGACAACTCCGTCGAGAACGGAAGCAATTCTCCGGATGTGCAGAACCTTGAGAACAAGTACGGGGCTCACGCCTTTCCCTGTGTGGTTCTCGCGCTTCCGGACGGGACTCTCTCAGCCAGTGCGACTGGATCGAAAAACTATAGAGACCTGAAACGCTGGCTGATCGACGAGCTCACTCAGAGCAAATTCGTAGCAGGCTCCGAAGACTTTGCCCGCGGGGACTTCGACAAAGCAATCAAAGAACTGCGAGACTTTCTAGACGAGAAAGACAACAATCCTATTCAAGCGCGCGTGGCATGGCTTCGCTACTATGTCTCCCTCAGATGCTTGCACAAAGACAAAGAAGCGCAGGAGGCGCTCGACGAAGCTCTGTCCCATGAGCATGATCGTCTGCAGTGCCCTTATCATCTGGCGGACACTATCTTCCACGGCTGGCCCTATCCCCTTCTGAAATACTTCGACGGCAAACTCAGCTACGATCAACTGGACAAGAGGCAGGAATACGACAATGCCTCATACACTGCTCTGATTGACTGGAGCAATCAAGACTACAAGGCATGCGCAGCTCACCTCGAACAGGCGCTGGACACCTGCCCGAGCAAATCCTACTGGTGCTACCGGGCCGCACGCAGCCTGATCACGAAGCTCCCCCCGGAGTATCGCGATCCCCTGCAGAAGAAGTACTTTTTCTAGAATTGCAATTACCCCGAGAGCGTGACTGACGATGGAACCAATAGCGATCGCAGCGATTGTGACTACACTAGCCGTAATCACGGTGATGACCTTCCAGGCTCGCAAGCCGGCTCAGTACCTTTCGCCGGACCCCATTCGATTGAGGATTGATAAAGTCGCTGCCTATGCCGCCATACTCGACGCACTCAAAGAAGACTGGTGCGAGTCGTTGACGTGGCGCCTCGATACCTTCGAGAGTAATGCATATATCAAGGCCCACCTCACATATAGCGAAAATTCCGAAAACAAGTCTATCCGCTGCGACACGGCAATCAGCATAGACTTCTCCGACCACGCTCCTTCCTGCTGCACAATACGGTGGTCTTGCACCATGAAGCACTGGTGCGACAGAGAAACAGCAGAACGGCTCCAGGCAGCAACCAACGCCTGGATCGTCCTGTCAATCTCACCAAAGTATCTGGATTCGGAGGAAAGCGAACAGGTAAAAAAAGACATAGAGCTATATTACCTGTCACCAGAACCGCTGCAGTTCGAAACGGATCGGACTGCCGCCTACGCAGCGCTCCTTCAGCACCTGCAGAACAATGCGGTCCCACCATTTTCATGGAGCCTTCGTCAATGTGTAGAGAACGAGCACATAGTCGCCAGCCTTGAATACAATGACACGTACCAAAAGACATCCATTCACAGCGATGCTATTGTTGAATTCCAGCTCTCAGACCACACCCCATCGTCTTGCAAAATCCACTGGAGTGCCCGGCTCAAGCAGCGTGATAAGGATGAGGGTAGACAGAGGCTCACCGCCATGATGAATAAATGGATTACCGTCGCCGTGTTACCAGAGCCCCTTGATTTCAGCGCTATTACCCTGGAGCCCGTAGAGATGGAAATATCAGGAAGCGCCAGGTATCTGTACTCAAGACTGTATGAGCGAATCAGCTCTGCCAAGTTTACAAACCAACGTTGGAAACTCCTCGAATCCGAAAAGGGACACAAAATGATCGTCGAGATCGAAGACTTCGGATCGACAAACGATAAAGTGATTTTCAGTACCATCCTCACAATCGAATTCAAAGAAGGAACCAAGTCGACCATCCGCTGGTCTTACGACGCAATCGAATCAGTAGATCCAACTCAAATCAAAGTATCGGGAGAGCTAATCGACGAATGGCTTCGTCTAGTTCTCTAGCCAACGGACCGACACTTTTCGGGCGATTTCTCCAAAATCGCAATATTGCGATTTTTCGGATCTCAATTCAGAGCCTGCATTTTTTTTGAATGCCTCCGCTCCTCTTTCATCGAAGGTCGCGACTTCGCCACATGCCAGAATTGAAGGAGCGCCTGGAGATCGGTGTATATTAGAGATGCGCCCACAGTCGGACTAACCCATTAATGAGTTTCAGTCATCCAACCCGATCTAGAAACTTCGTCAGTGCCTTCTGGTTTACGTGGATCATCGGCACTCTGCTGATGGAACTGGTTTACTTTGACCTCGGCGCCAATATTGGCGATGTGATTATACTTACGCCGATCATTACGCTTCCAGCGGCGCTGCTTATAGTATTGGTGAAAAGACTATCTCGAAGATAGCTTCGGAGCCAACAGAAGTCGATAGTCTCTATTAAACCCTAACAAAACTACGACCTCCTTCCTTTGAGTTCCTTCCGGAAAGGCGAGCACGGGGGACTTTTCAGCTTCCAGCGAAGAAAAAATCTCCTTCAACCACAAAATGGTCTGAGCACATCCCTCCTTCCTTGGATAGGCCGGAGCCGGGATGGCATGTTTCACCGGGTACTTGATTTGTCGATCGCAGGTTACTGCAAAATCAAGGAACACGAAGCATTCGAATCTTCTGGCTTTGTCATGTTTGAATGCATCCGATGCTCTTGCGTCGAATCGTTTCAGAATCTCACTATTGAGTGCCCTTTCCCAGGCTTGCCATGCGCCAGGACGACTACTTTCGAGCACGTCATCTTTGGTGCCATTAGCACCATCTGAACAGCGCAGATCGCCCTCAGCCAGCGAGCCGAGAGGACATGACACCCACAAAGCAAGAGCCGCTAGCATTATGAAGATTGTTCGCTGCCAATAAAACACTTCGAGAGTCATCCCCCACTTATCTAGAACCAAAATATCATGCAATTAACGACTTCGACGACATGCAATAATTGAAGGAGCCCTACCTGCGAGGTCAGAGAGATGCAAGTCCGTCAATGCCACTGCTGCGGGAAGGAGTGCGGTCAGGACTGGACGTTCTGTCCCTACACCGGCGAGCCGGTTTCAGGCTGGCAGCCCGCCGCGCCGCCCAACAAGGGCGACGAGTCCGCCAGTGCGATCCTCGTCAATTTGAGAAAAAAAGTGGGCAGCATGGGCTCCGTCGTACCGACTGATTCCCTGGCACTGAAAGCAGAGCTGGACGCCCTGGTTGCACGGGTCAAAGAGCTGGAGGAGATTGCCAACCTTTACCGTCAGGCCAGACTGCAAAACGACCTCGATCGTGAGCTGCACCGCACCCGAAGCCAGCCAGCGAAGCAGGACCCGGGACCGCACCACATAACCTTCTAATGTTTCCGAACTTTCCCTTATCCATGTTCCCGAGCTCGGATGAGCGCCTGAACCGAATCGTCGCCGAGCATGGCGGCTGGATTCACTTGCTCGACCCGAACACCAAGCTCGATGAGGAAGATAGTCTTCTAGGCGATCTGAGCAAAGCCGGCTATGGAAGCAACGAAATCCTGGCCCTGAAAGCACTGTTTTCATCATGCGAACGAGAGACTCTACTCCTTCGAGCAGCAGTTCTTCATCGAAAAACAAGATTGGGACTTGCAACTGTAATCGACGAAAGACTCCTGTCCGAGTTAGAACCGTCTCTGAAGCGAATGAAGATTTCGACAGCAGAGCTGGCCGATGCCTCTGAGAAGATTGCGCCTCATGCGATGAAATGGTTTGGATGAGGCGCTCGAGCTCGATCAGCTCCAGTAGATTGGGCGTTCAGACCTGTCACGCAGATGTAACGATGGTGATATAACATTAGAATACCCCTTCTCGTTTCATCCTTACTATTATGGCTGGAAAAGCAATCACTGAAAGTGATCAGGTCACGTCGAAGCCGCTGGATCAACCCAGCCGGCTGAACATTACCGACGTCGATATGACCAGCTTCAACGATGTGACTGGACGGGGAAGCACAGCCGGTCATGCCCTCGACACCGGGATGAAGACCAACACCGGTGAAGCCCAGGACCTCTTCTTCAATACCGGGGACCTTTTCGCCAGCGTCACCGGCGATACAGGCATCAAGAAGAACGCGGCAGGAAGCGATACGGCTCCTGCGCTTCAGACGGAGCAGCCGGCCCCTGCCGGCGAGCCTATCGGAGGCTCTGCCCAGGGAGACGCCTCTGGCGGGAAACCGGTCACCGAAGGCGACGGCGCCATTGCAACCGCACCGAAAGTGAGTGATAGCTCCCTGAGCCAGGAGCAGAGAGCCGTCTTTCTGAGATTCGAGATGGGCGATGCCAGAGCCGGCAGCAACCCCGAACAGTTCTTCAAAGACGCTGTGACAAGCGCCGACCGCCTGCTAAATGCCTCTCCTGGCGAGCAACAGGAGCTGTTCTCGCAGGCAATGCGCGATTCCCTCACCAATCACCCGGACGCCGAGCCCGGTTCCTTCGCTAGAGCCCTTCGCTCCGCTCTCAATCAAGAAGACCCCAGAATGACAGTAGGAATTCACCAGCCGACCGGCGTTGCGCAACTCACCGACGGGCGTGGTGACCAGCCTGTAGTATCGACGGCATTCATAGGAGACGAGGACTCTCCCGGAACAATAGAAGCCGACAGACTCGCCTTCGACACAGCCGCCAAGGTCTCGCAGATCGCCAGTGACACAGACGCCCTCGTACCTGCAGACAAACGCCAGATTACCCAGACAGCTGTCGCTGAAACCACCGCAAGACAGCGGGAAAGTGGTCTCTGGTCCCCATTGCCTGATGTAGGTGCCAGGCAGCGTCCGGAGGCTGGACCCAGTCAGGCTGAACAGAGCGAGAGCCTGCTCAATTCGCAACAGTCCCTGAGAGATAATCCTCAAGGAGCCGAGATAGCCAAGACAATCGTCACTGCAGCCAACGATATCGCCTTTTCCGAGCCCGGAGAGATGGCAGGTAAATTTGCGAATTCAGTTCTGGACTTGAGTCGCGCCCATCCGGATATGACACCTGGCGAAGTCGCCCGGGCTTTGAACAACGCGATGAATATAGCCACC
>JAGQHH010000485.1 GCA_020431945.1 Cyanobacteria bacterium HKST-UBA02
TCACCTCCGAGATCATCGCCGGTCTCGTCTTCCCATTTCTGGGCGGCGCCTATGTCACCGTCAGTGGTCCTGCCGCCGGTCTCGCTCCCGTCCTCTATTCATCCATAAGCGCTCTCGGTCACGGCAATATGGACGCGGGCTACCGCCTGGTGCTCGGCGTCATCATGTTCGCCGGTATCACTCAGCTCGTCCTCACTTATTTCAAAGCAGCAAAATTCAGCTATCTCTTCCCCAAATCGGCAGTCAATGGAATGCTGGCGGCTATCGGTCTTCTGATCATCGCCAAGCAAATACCTCATTTCATCGGGCACAAGTATCACGCCCACGAATTCTTCACCATTATCTCCGAGACCCCGGCTCATATATTTCATCTCAATCCGGCAGTATTCTTCACATCGATCGTCTGCCTGGCACTTCTTTTCGTTCTTCCCAAGACCAAGATCCAGTGGCTCAGATATATTCCGCCCCACCTGATCGTGGTGCTCACCGGGATCGGTCTCGGTCAACTCCTTCATCTAGCTCCCAACTTCCTTGTGGAGATTCCCGCCAATCCCCTCGAGCACGGCATCGTCTTCCCTGATTTTCAGGGTCTGTTCAGCAACCCGGGGCTCATCCCCACCATCATATTCAGTGTTCTCGCCCTGACTTTCGTGGACGGCACGGAATCTCTTGCCACCATTCACGCCGTGGACCAGATCGATCCTTATAGCAGGAAATCCAATCCGCACCGAACCCTATTCGCAATGGGCATCTCCAACATCTGCTCCAGTCTCATCGGCGGTCTGACGATCATCCCGGGTATCATCAAGAGCACCACCTGTATAGTCGCCGGCGGTCGCACAGCCTGGGCTAATTTCTATAATGCGATGTTCCTGATCGCCTTCCTTCTCGTCTTCAACAATCTCATCGCCCTGATTCCCATCGCGGCTCTATCGGCGGTGCTGGTGCATATCGGCTACAAGCTCGCCGGACCGCACAAATGGCAGCAAGTCTACAATGTCGGCTGGGATCAGGTGGCAGTCTTCACCACCACCGTCCTGGTCACTGTATTTTCCGACCTGCTCATCGGTATCGCCTGTGGTATAGCCGTGAAGATATTCATCCTCCTCTTCTACGCCATGCGTTGCGATTGTCGCACCGCCCATAATCCCGGCGAATACATGGGCAAGGCTATGCACTGCCTGGCCAGCCTCTTCAAGAATCCGGTGGGGAACATCACCCGCAACGGCAGCGAAGCCCAGGTAGTCTTCACCGGACCGGTGACCTGCTTCAACAACCTCAAGGTCCGGGGCGCTATAGATCCGCTGCTCAAGAGTTTCGAGAACGTTCATCTGGTCCTCGCTCCCTCGGTCGGCATAGTCGATCACTCGAGCACCTCTTATCTGAACCTCTTGGTCAAAGACAGAAACCGCAACGGTCTTGCCGAGGTGACAGTGGAAGGGCTCGACGATCTCTGCTGCAAAGAGTCGGACAAGACCTCACTTCACTTCAGGTATCGCACAAACTGAATGTTCTCCTCTGATGTCGACATCGAGGTAATCCTCAGGGATTTCCATATCGAAGGCAGGACCCTGCGTTACTCGAGCTTTATGGGGAGGCTCTACAATCTCTGCCTGAAGCTCGGTTTCGAGGAAGGCAAGATCCTCCCCTCCCGGGCTTATTGCTCCGACGAGAGCCAGGGTTATCCGATAATTCTAATAGCCAAGCATTTCGGGACCTTTCCTTTCAATCACGGCAGAGTGGGCGGGGTAGTCTCCACCGACCGGCACGGGCCCTTCGCCGAGCACGGCAAAGACCTGGTGATCATCCATGCCAGCCATGTCGGCTACGATCCGGACAATCATCAATTCGGTACCTATAGAAGATTGCAAACCGACAACAATGAGTTCGGACCGAGCTGTGGAAAAATCAATGGTGTCCTGAGCTGGTACCGCCAGGAATATGAATTCGCCCGCAAGAACATCCTCCTGGAGCACAGTGACGGCAAGCATCTGGTAATCATCGACAACTACCTCCTGCGCCAGGAGCGCAATGAAGGCATTTTCCTCAATATGGACAAGATCACGAGCTCAATAAGCAACGGATCCCATGCACCGGTTCGCTCCTTCAGCACCTCCAAATGTTTCGTGGCCAGCGGGCAGTTCCAGGAATCCCTGAAAGACGCCTGGCCCGAGCACGGTCGCCGGCCCATCGGGGATCTGCTCGATTCCGATGTCTTCAAGTTCAAGCGTCATGTCCCGGACGACCCGGAAAGCGGCGGTCACCTGGAGCAGAACCTCCTCAGCCCCATGGCCTGCGTGATCACCTCCAGCGCCCCGCTTCTGGTAGCCGCCCAGGTCAACACTCAAGTCGAGTTCGACCGCACCTACAGGACCCTGGTCACCGGTCAGGAGTTCCAGGGCAAAAGAGTGCTTTTCATATCCGGGCTCAACATCGATATCTCGCCGTCCCCGGGCCAGCTCTTTCCCCTCACCAAATTCGTCCCCTGGGCCGCCTGCCTGAGGGATCCGGATGGCACCTTCACGATCATGGAGCAGGAAGAGATTTATCACGCTCTCATGGACCAGAGCGAGGTCAACGACCGCCAGGTGGATCTGGAGGAAGCCATTCATATAATGGCCGATGCCAGCGAAGTAAAAGTGCGCCTTCCAGATCATTGAACGGGATCATTGAACGGGATCATTGAGATTGTGAATTTATCCCGGGGATGCCACAGGATGATCACAATCGTTTTTTAGAGTAGTGTCAGAGGCTCCCGGCTTGCCAGCCTATTGCAATAGTACTGACCTCCGGTAGCCGAGCAAAACTTTTCCCGATCAACCTACCGGCTAGAGCAGGCTCCGCTCGGCTATTTTCGGGCTGGTACCCAGAGGTGGCAATCTCAGCTTATGGCAAACACAAAGAAACTCCTGGTGGCTCTCGCAGCAATCCTGGCTTTCGGCGCCCCGGTCCTTGCTGCAGGAATCGGCAGTCCCGCCCAGGCGGAGCATCATAAGAAACACAACAAGACCCTCAGTCTCAACCGTGTCCAGACCGGTCTTCCACAGTTGATCTTCAAAGACGAGGAAGGCAAGGAGGAGACCTATCTCCCCCTCAGCCCCGATGCGACAATCATGCTAAACGGCGAGACAGTCGGCATCGAGAGCCTCCATCCCAAAGACCAGCTGAAGCTGACTTACGACGATGCCGGTCGGGTTTCTCAGGTTGCCGCTCTGCGCATTATTAACGGAGCGGTGCTGGATGTCGATCAGGAGAAGATCACAGTTACTCCGGATTATCTGGAAAAGTTCACTTATACGATCACACCCGGCACACATTTGGTCAGCGGCAAGAACAACCTGACCATCGGCGATGTCGTCCGGGGAGTCCATGTCCAGATCATGCCGATCAGCAATAACGTCGCCCTGCATATCGAGGTGAAGCAGGAGAGTCCCCTGGGACAGTTCTGGCACAACCTGACCAAAAACCTCTTCAAGCCTCTTCTACTCTTCTTCTATTTCGGCTTTCTCATCGTTCTGCTGAGAGTCCCCTTCGAATTCCCCTATGCCGTCTACCAGGGACTCACAATCTATCTGCTGGTGGCGATAGGCTGGCACGGTGGCGAAGAGCTGGCCAATCTTTCCCAGGCATCCCTGATGCAGGCAGGCTTATATATGGCCGTCGGATTTATCGCCAACCTCCTTGTCGGCATGGCTGCATGGCTATTTCTCAAACGTGTCAAAAAACTGCGCGCCATCGATGCTGCCACCGTAGCAGGTTATTACGGCTCCGACTCGGCAGGTACTTTCTTGACCTGTATGGGCGTTCTGCAAACAGCTTCTATCGCCTATGCCGCCTATATGCCTGTCATGCTGGCGGTGATGGAGATCCCGGGCTGCCTGGTCTGCCTGTTCCTGGTATCGCGTTTGCGGCACCGGGGCATGGACGTCAACGGCAATATGCCCGGCGAGCACGGCTATGAAGGACCGGCCAGACCGGTTCAAAAAGAAGGCGAAGAAGCGCCGGCAGAAGCGCACTCCGGGGGAATATTCAACCTGGAGATTCTCCGGGAGATCTTTCTCAACCCCGGTCTCTTCCTCCTCATCGGTGGTATCGCTATTGGTTTCGTCAGCCGTCTCCAGGGTCCCGGCATCACCGAGCCGGACGACCAGCTTTTCGTCTCGCTCTTCCAGGGAATGCTCTGTCTCTTCCTGCTCGAGATGGGCATGAATGCCGCACGCCGGATCCGCGACCTGAAAGCGGCAGGCAAGACATTCATCGCTTTCGGTCTGATCGCCCCGAATCTATTTGCTATTTTCGGGATCATCGTCACTTCTCTATTCAGCCATCTGCTCCACCAGCCCCTGCAGCTCGGTACCTATGTGCTGTTCTCGGTGCTCTGCGCCGCCGCCTCCTATATCGCGGTTCCGGCAATCCAGCGCCTGGCGATTCCAGAAGCCAGTCCTACCCTGCCTCTCGCCGCGTCGCTGGGGCTGACGTTCACCTATAACGTCACCATCGGAATCCCTTTGTATCTGGTAATATCGGAAACGGTTATCAGAATGTTTCCCGTAGTCTAGAGGTTCTGGTCGATGAAAGTAATTGTGGCTGTAGACGGATCGGAATGCTCGGACAACGCCGTCAATTTCGTTGCCGAGCATGGCTGGAAAGAAGGCACCCGGTTCATGGTCCTCAGCATCATGCAGCCACCGCCCCGGGAATTCAATTTCCTGAGACAGACAAGCGACGTACCCACGACCTACGAAGAGAAAATCGCCTCCCAGAGCGAAAAAATCGCCAGCAAAGCAGCCGAGCGGATCGAGAAAGATCTCTCCGGGTTTGTTGTCGAGCAGAGGGTCGAGACCGGTCCGGTGGCAGGGACGATAGTGAGGGTAGCCAGGAGCTGGAAAGCCGATCTGATAGTAGTCGGCTCCCACGGGCGCACCGGGGTGGAGAAGATGTTCCTGGGCAGCGTCGCCGAGGAGATCGTCAAGACCGCTCCCTGCTCGGTGGAGGTAATCCGAGAATGCGCCCACGACTGAACGAATCTTGTAAAGAAAGATAGCGTCGAGACTCCGGGAAACAGCGTCAGATCACAGCTTCATCACCCCGACTTTATAGGATGGGAGTGCAGGCGGCAGGAAACGGTGTCCAATGTTGGCTCACAGTCTAGCGAAACAGGAGGATACATCCTCACTGGATCCCATAACCGATCCCTGGAGTTTCAGAACTTCAGGCTTTGTCATTCTCGTCCTGATCTGCTGCACGGCCCTGGGAAATCTTACTGCCTGCTGGCTGAAGATCGAGAACGTCGCCATGATCTATCTCCTGGGAGTAGTGGTGGTGGCTTCCCGCTACGGTGGCAAAGCCGGCTTTGCCACAGGACTTCTCAGCATTCCTGCCTTCGACCTTTTCATCACCGAGCCCAAATTTCAGCTGAGCGCGCTTGATAGCCAGCTACCAGTCACTTATATGGTGATGTTTATCATAGCCGGCTTCATGAACCATCTCACCGGCAAGATCCGCCGGCTTCTGGGGAGCCTGGAAAAACGCGTGCGTTTGCGAACAATCGAGCTGGAGCAGGAAGTCCTTCGCCGGCGCGAGGCCGAGAGCGAGCTCAAAGAAGTGATCACCACCCTTATCAGATCCAATGCCACCCTGATCAATTTCGGCCGCCTGGCCTCCCACGATCTCCAGGAACCGCTGCGAACCATAGAAGGTTTCGGAGAGCTTTTGCAGAAGCGCTATACGAAATGTCTGGACGAAAAAGGATCGCGCTTCCTGGGAATCATCGTCGATACCGCTCGCTATGCCGAAAAAAATGTCGAGAATCTCCTCCATCATGCCCGGGCGAGCGCCGAGGAGAAAGAATTCTCCCGGGTGGATCTGAATCAGGTGATCGGTCAGGTCATCCTCAGCCTCTCGGCAAGCATCAGCCGCTCCGGCTGCACCATAGAAAAGAAGAGCATGCCGGTGGTCCGTGGCAACGAGTCGCTTCTCTGCCAGCTCTTCCAGAATCTCATAGTCAACGCCATCAAATACAGTGGCGACGGTCCGCCTGCCATCATGATCGACACCACCACCGCAGACGGCTATGCCGAGATCGAGGTCCGGGACAGAGGGATCGGTTTCAAAGCAAGCAACGAGGAGATCATCTTCGAGCCCTTCGTGCGCCTCTCCGGAGGGGGCGGTGAAGGAAGCGGGCTAGGCCTCACTATCTGCAAGACCATAGCCGAGCTGCATGAAGGCGAGATCTCGGCGCATTCGAAGGAAGGAGAAGGCACCACGGTAATAGTTCGCCTGCCTCTATACGAAGAGACCGGAGACCAGGGAGAAGAAGAACATGAAAAGACCGATTGAGATTTTGCTGGCCGAAGACCGGCCCGCAGACGCCGAGCTTACCCAGGAGGTCCTCGAGGAATCCGGCATCTATTTCAACCTCACCGTAGTCCAGGACGGTCTGGAAGCCATGGCCTATCTCCAGCTCGCCGATCAGGGACTGGTCATCAACCCTGATATAGTGCTGGTCGATCTCAATATGCCCCAGCTGAACGGTCATATGCTGCTCGAGCGAATGCGCACCGTACTGGGGATCGAGGAGACACCGGTGGTGGTTCTCACCGTCTCCAATCTCGATCAGGACATTGATAAAGCGCTCAATCTCGGCATGAATTACTACCTGAGAAAGCCAGCTCGCTCGGAGACTCTCGGCGAGCTGGTGAAAGAGATCTGCGAGCTCTGGTCCGTGGATCTGAACGAGGCGGAGGAGTCGGAGGAGTCGGAGGATTTTGATCCCGAGGAGAACTTATCATGAAAAGTATGATCACATATATAGTAGCGGGTAATCCCAATACCCCGGAAAAGGTGCTGAGAAAACTGGCTGAGAGCGGCGACTCGCGAATCCGCCGCCATGTGGCGGAGAATGAGGCGGTCACCGCCGGTCTGCTCGAGCTCCTGGCCTGGGACAGCGACCCGGAGGTGAGAGTGGCGGCGGTCTCGAACCGGCGCTGTCCTCGATATCTGGTCGAGGAGCTGCTGCGAACCGGCGACAACCAGACCCTCTTTCTTCTCGCCATGGAAAAGTGGGCGCCTCTCGATGTGCTCGGCGCTCTGGCCGAATCGGAGAATCCATTCATATCATTCCAGGCCCGGGAGACCCTGAGTATCAAAACGAGATCGGTGCCGGTTCTCAACTGACAGCCCGGCTGTCTTTTGCTAGAATTTCGACATGATCACCGATCGGATTCCGAAAAGCTCCAGTAAACGCAGCGAATATGAGCGCAGCGACGCCTTGCTCACCATAGCGAAGCTGCCGGTGGAGCCGTTCCGCAGCCTTTCGGCGGAGCTGGAGGTGGCCCTCAAACAAGAGAGCCAGAAAGATGTCCGCCGCATAGCCAATCAGATATCGAAAGAGTTCGCACGGGCAGCGGGCATCGAGGCGGCCACGGTCAGCGTCCTGGGAGCCAGGCCACTGGAAGTATCCGAATCACAGGAATTCGAGCTCTTCGGCGACTACCAGCCTGACACCCAGAAGATCAGACTGTGGATGCGCACCGCCGTCCACAAACGCACCACAGCCTTCGGGACTTTTCTAAGCACCCTCTGTCATGAGCTCTGCCACCACTGGGACATGGTCGGCCTGGACCTGCCCAATACCTACCATACCCGCGGTTTCTATATAAGAGCCGGTCTGCTCTATCACCACATGCGGGGCACCCCTGTCCGCCCCCTGGTTTTCGACGAGCTCCGAGGCGGTCTTTTCGCCATCAACTGGCCCCGGACCATGAAAGGCGCCAGATAGTATCCGAAAACAGGTCAGCCCTCGCTTGCTACAGTCGGCGTGCTCTTGCGAGCTCGCTTCTCGAAAACATCGCTCCAATCAATTCGGCCTGTGGCCTGCATGACGACGAAGAGAGTGGCGATGCACAGAATCGTTATAACAAGACCGGTGAACCTCTCGAAAAAGAAGGTATAAGAGAAGAGCACCAGATAGATGAGCTGGGCGATTCCCACCTCGACGAAGGCAAAGCGGTTCGAGACCACCAGCCTCATATATGACACCACCAGGGATACCGAGACTATGGCGCTTATCAGAAATGCCTGCTCCACCTGAATATGATCCACCAGATATGCCATCAAGAGATGAAAGCTGAAGAAAGCGGCACCGATGAAGAAATAGTTCATGGGGTGGACTTTCAGCCCCTTGATGGTGGTCGACATGAAGAGAAGGAAATAGAAGAGAAAGAGCGAGACCGGAGCGAAAAAGGTCACCTCGCTCACCCAGGGTCCGGGGTTGAGCTTTTTGGGCATGGTCATACCGATGGAATAGCCGGTGAGGAGATTCTCGTAAGACCAGACAAGCTGCCAGCCGCGGTCGAGCTTTTTCTTACTGGCAGGAGAGATACTACCCTGGGGAAAATCGATATCGTCGAAGTCGGTTTTCATAGTCAGGTCGAAGTTTCTAACCTGATTCACCGAACGCCCGAAAAGATAGTGCCAGTCGTTGAGACCCCGGGACTTGTATGAGATGCTCACGGTCCGATTGCCGTGACCTTCCAGCTCGATTGGCTCGGTGATTCTGTTGTCCACCGGATCGATCTTGATCACCTCCCGGTTTCCGATCTTTATCTTCAGATCGTCATAGATCGCCTCGCTGGCAGGAAGAAAGAATTCCAGATAAACGAGCTTTTTGTCGTTGTCTGGATTGCTGATTATATAATTGCCGTCGAAATCGACTTTATAAGTGGAATACCAGAGGAGCCCCTTCTGTCTGTGCTCCAGGGAGAGATCCACAGCCACCTTGCTCGCGTCCATCAGAAGATCGTGCCGGATTTTCGTGGGCACTATCTCGGTGATTGTCTTGCCGTCCTGCTCCCGGGTCACCCGGCTCATCTGCTCGGTCTCATAGAAGAACCCCGGGGCGACCTGGCTCTGGGGCGTCCCCCAGAGCTGGCCGACCCTTTCGCCCATGGCGCAATCGGAGCAGTCGGTTCGTTTGAGGATAGTCCCACCCAGGATCATCCAGGCCAGGGACGTGCAAAGATAAATCAATACAATGGCGACGATTTGCTTGATCATGGCGGCTTACCGTTTGTAATGCGTCCGACAGCTTCCATCATAGGAAGCCTGTGTCAAGAATCGAAGGGAAAGCTGTAAACTCCGGGATCTAATCCGGATCGCGCATATCGGGTAAGGGGGCATGCGTCGC
>JAGQHH010000486.1 GCA_020431945.1 Cyanobacteria bacterium HKST-UBA02
AAGCAGGTGACATATCGGTGAAAAAAGCTGCTTCTCAGGCGACTCTGAATTTCACGCTTGCCACCGCCGGTCATGTCGATCATGGCAAGACCAGCCTGCTCCGGGCATTGACCGGAATCGATCCGGATCGTCTCAAAGAAGAGAAAGAGCGCGAGATGACCACCGATATCGGCTTCGCGCATATTCGCCTGGACCGGGAGTCCCTGGCTTCTCTGGATCCGTCCTTTCCACAGTCCCTCTCTCGAATTTTGCGGACCGACACGAATCGACTCGAGGGCGGAAGCAGTAAGAGCGAAGACGGCTCCGGGGAGCTTGTAGTGGGTTTTATCGATGTACCGGGACATGGCAAGTTCTTGAAGAATATGCTCGCCGGCGTAGGCGGTATAGACCTGGCATTACTGGTGGTGGCGGCCGACGAGGGTCCCATGCCCCAGACCGTTCAGCATGTGAAGATTCTATCCTTGCTGGGAGTGAAGTCCTGCATTCTCGCTATGACCAAGATCGACCTGGCCGGTCCCGAGCAGCTCGAGGTGGGCAGGCAAGAAGCCCGGGCTCTTGCCGAGCGGTTCGGTATCGATGTTCTCGATCTCATCGAGGTGGACAATCTCAGCCAGCGCGGCATGCTCGAGCTCAAGCGCAGTATTGTCGGAAGACTCCTGGAGCACCCTCTGGCGGATCGACGTCGGGACCTCACCGGCACTCCTCTGCCGCCCTATCTGCCCATCGACAGGATCTTCAGCAAGTCGGGCTATGGAGCCGTGGTGACCGGAACACTGATTGAAGGCGAAATCAGGATCGGCGACAGCGTCGCTATCGAGCCCGGACAAATCACAGCCAGGGTCCGTGGTCTCGAGACTTTCAACCGCCAGCTCGAATGCGCTTTTCCGGGGCAGAGACTGGCGGTGAATCTCTCCGTCAAAGAGCACAAGCCCCTGGAGCGCGGCCAGTCGATCGTGGCCCCGGGCACCAGACCGGTGTCGACAGTGGTGGTGGCTTTAAGAGATCTCGGCGGACTCGAGAGCCGGCTCGATTCCTCCGGGGACCGGCGGTCCCGCAAGCTCAAGCCCCAGCTCGTGCGCCTCTATCACGGAACCGCCGAGCGTAGCGGTTTTCTGTCCTGGAACAGCAACCTGCCTGAAAGTGACTCGAATGAGATCATCGATCAAACATCGATCTGCCAGGTACAGTTGCACGATCCGCTGGTGATCAAGCCCGAGGATGATTGTGTAATCCGTTACGGAGACTACGGAATAGCCGGTGGAAAAATTCTTCTGGCCTTCAATCTGACCTCTCGTCCGCGCTGGTTGAGCCGCAAGCAGGTCATGGCGATGGCTCTTCTCCTCTTACAGGGCAAGACCGGGGAAGCCGTGATGGAGCTTATCGGCGCCTCTCCGGGAAAGGCTCTCGGTCTTGCCGAGCTCGCCTCGATCCTGTCTTCATTCAAGCTCAGAAAAGAGATTGAGACTCTCTGCGATAGCGGTGCCGCTCTGGCGGTGGGTGATCTCGTGGTGGCCAGCCAGGAGTTGACGATTCTTGCCGAAAGAGTCAAAGAATCGGTGGCGGCGGCGGATTCGCCGGTTCCCCAGGAGAAGCTCCGGGTGGATCTGGCTCCTCTTCTTGCTCGACCGGTCTTCCAGCATCTCATCTCGTCGCTGGTGGAAAAACAGGAGGTGACGCAGACCCGGGAGGGTCTTCTTCCCGGTGGTGGTGCGGTTCGGCGAGCGGTGAGCCAGGAGTGCCTGGAAGCTGCAGCGAAGGTCGGCGATTTCCTGAAGGAGACGCCGATCATCGAGGTGAAAGAGCTTGCTGTCAGGCTGGGGCTCGGTCAGTCCCTTCTTGCCGAGACGTTCAAATATATGGAAGAGCGGCAGGATGCTCATCTGGTCAACTATGAATTCCTTGCCAGCCCCGACTTCATTCTGGAGGCCCATCGAGTCCTGGGGCGGATCTTTCAGCGAAACCGGGTGATCACGCCGTCTGATTTCAGGCAGGAGCTTAATGTCTCCCGAAAGTACACCATGGCCCTGCTCGCTTATTTCGATGATGAGCTGATTACCCGGCGACTGCCCGCCGGACGGGTGCTGGTCAAAGCGGCGCCCCGACAGTAAGGTCGAGATTGTCTGATGAGTGCTTATGAAAGGGCTGACCTTCTATATCAGAGCAAACAGTTCGAGAAGGCCATCGAAGTTCTCCGGGAAGCTATCGGAGTAGATCCCGAGCGTCCCGACTGTTTCCGTCTCATGGCCTTGAGCCTGCAACGTCTGGATCGGTTCGACGAGGCTATCGAGGCTGCCAATCGGGCAGTAGCTCTCGAGCCGGACTACGGATACAACTTCTATGTTCTCGGTCATGTGCTCAGGCTTGCAGGCAAGACCGGCGAGGGGCGCCGGGCCATCGATCAATCCATAAGCCTCGATAGCGAGTTCGCCTCCAGTTTTGTGGAGCGCTCCTTTCTCGATCTTGCCGAAAACCACGGGGAGAGCGCCCTGGAAAATGCCGACGCGGCCCTTGCCCTGGAGTCCGAGAATGTCCAGGCCCTGGTGGCCCGGGCCTGGGCTCTGAAATCATGCCAGCGCTACGAGGAAAGTCTCGAGGCCATCGAAAGGGCTCTCACTGTCGATCCTTCCACCCTGGACGGTCATGCCACCAAGGGTTATGTCCTGATCAGCCTGAGACGGTTCCCGGAGGCTTCCGAGAGTTTTCGAGAGGCTCTGCGCCTGAGACCTACTTCGGACTGGGCCCGGGAAGGTCTGATTCTCTCGAGCCATTCTCGTTATCCCTTCTTCTCCGATGTAAGCGTCCTGGTCTCCCTGGCCAAGCATCCGCCGGGTTTGCCGAAGAGCGGCTTTCTGGCTCTCATGATCCTGCCCTTTTACATTCCGGTGATGATTTTCGCTTATACCGGGCGCCATGTGGGCCCGGTCTTTCTCAATCTGGCCATGCGTGCCGATCCCCTTGCCGCCGGGGTACTCACCAGGGAGGAGATTCTCGAGGCCGATATCCTGGGGACCTGGATGGTTCTTTCCTGTCTGGGGACAGGGGCGCTCTTGATTGCCGATCCCCTGGCGCCCTGGCTGATGCCGGCGGTTACCATCTTCTATCTGGTGCCTCTTCTCATTCCTTATATTTTTCAAGCCAGAGAGGGGAAAGCTCTGACTTATACTCTGGCGTCGATCTGCATGGCCACCGGACTGGCCTCCCTGGCGCTCTCCTTCTTCCCTCCCGATGTCCTGGCGAATCAGAGAGCACCGTTTGCCATGCAGGATCTATCCCTGGTGATCCTTTTCTTCTTTTTCATTTTCGTTTATTGCATCCGTCTTCTCTCGAGCTTTTTCTCGAGTCTTTTCCACTCGTTCCGACCTGGCTCTTAGATAGAGACCCCGGCCGATTATGGTGACCAGGGCGAAGCCCTGGAAGAAGAGGAAAAAGCCGGCCAGGACAGGAGCGAGGCTCCGGCAGAGAATATAGAATCCACGCCAGTCCGAGATGTCGCCGGATTGCGTTGTTTGTGTTCCGGCGCTCACCTGGAGAAAAGCGGACAGTATGCCGGCGGCGGCGGAGAGGGCGAGAATGCCGGTGAGAAGACCGAAGACCAGCAGAGCTCTCTTGAGGTTCAAGGATTTCGAGGAATTAGAGGATTTCGAGAGCTTCGAGGGCATCGCCATCAATCGTCCACGGCGATAACTATATGATCTCCGGCAAGACCGGTGCGTTCGCCTGCTTCATCGAGGCAGAAAGCCCGGCCTTCATAGATTCCGGCGGTGGGGAAAAGCTCCCGGCCGATGGTCAGGCTGCCGGAAAGCGGTGCCGGCAATTCTTTGAGAAGCTGGCTTTCGGACCGCGGTCCATTGAGGGAGGTAAAAAGTCGGTTGGGAAGTCCGATCTCGAAGACGGTGGAAGAGCTTCCCGGCACGCCTCTGCCGTCGATCTCGAGAGGCATGCTTTTCGTCCCGGTGGCGCTCAAGTGCATGAATCCTTTGCTTCCGAGATAGCCCGAGCCGGCAAAAGAAATATGCGGAATGGTGGCGGTCTCATCGGGAATCTCGATCTTCTCGACTTTCGCTCCCTTCAGGCAAGGGGAAGTAAGTAGCAGGGCTTCGAGCCTGCCACCCAGGGCGAACTCGGGGCTCGATCGCGGGGCGAAAACCAGACTGCAATTCTTGTCGCCCTTCTCTATCTGAGTATGAAATGCGCGGTCCTCTGAGAAATTTTCCTGTCTTTCGTTCCGGTAGAGCAGATCCACCCTTACCGTTTCTTTTGCCGGCCCGGCAAGAACCAGGTCGATAGCGATGATACTGATAGGGAAACCGGGCAGATCGAGGGACTGTCCGGTCAGCTCGATAGCCGGTCTGCCCTTCCAGGTCGTTTCTCTGATCTGCGGAGCGAGTAAAAGAGGTTTGGAAGGAAAGCTCCCCGGGATCTTTTCCAGATCGATACGAACAAGACGTTTCGCCCGGTTGTCCCAGTCGAAAATCAGAACCTGATCGCCGGCGCTTTCCAAAGAGTCCCGGAGATAGCCGAAAGGGATCACCGGCTCGACGCTCGATATCGTCAGACAATTGTTTATGTCCCGCTCCAGCTGTGGTGCCCTGGTCATTCCCGGGAGGGCGTTCCGGCAGATATAGGCGCCGGCGATATTGTCCGGCAAGCCGGTGACCAGCACCTGTGGGTCGCCCTTGATTTCTCGGTAGATTCTCGAGAGAGCCGCTCTTATCGCATTCGATTCGAGACCGGCCGTTCTCCAGACCTGGTTGTTCATCCAGAGCGCGCTGAAGCAGAGACAGAGAAAGGAGGAGGCAAAAATAAGTTTGAGTATGGCTACTTTTTTGTTCTCTGAGAGTCCTGTACGGATGACGATCATGGCTGCAAGCAGACTGAGTCCGACACTGGCCAGATAGACCAGACGGCTTCCCTGGAGATCCCCGGCGATGGCTAAGACTTTGTAGACCGGTGCCAGGGACAGTGCCATGAATCCGAGATTGAATAGAAAGAGCGGCAGGAGCTTTCGATTCAGTATGGCATTGATAGCCGCTCCGGAAAGGACAATGGCGATGGCGACGCCGAAAAGCGTTGTGATCAGGGGAATGCCTTCCAGGAGATCGCGATTGATGGGAAGCAGGAACATCTTCATGGCGTGGATCCAGGTTCTCGCGAAGTGACCAGGATCGGCTATTGCCAGGGTGTTGTCGTAGCCTCCCACGAAAGTGCCGAGGGCGAGGCGTCTCAGGACGAAATAAGCGGCCAGCAATGCCCAGGACGGAAGACAGAAGAGGAGCCCGCTCTTGAGCTTTCCTGCCCGGCGCAGAACAGTCAGCTCCAGGAGCACGAAAAGAGGCGGGAGAATTACTGCCATCTCTTTGGAGGCGAGCGAGAGCATCATGAAAATCAGGCTGCCGATCAGGTAAGGGTACGGCCGTTCTTTCGCCTGTCTGAACTGGATATAGGAGAGCAGACCGAGAAGAAAAAAAGCTGTGACTATGGTGTCCACTCGTCCGGTGATCCAGGAGACG
>JAGQHH010000487.1 GCA_020431945.1 Cyanobacteria bacterium HKST-UBA02
CCGCCGAGAAAGCCAAGATCGAGCTCTCGTCCGTCACCGAGACCAATACCAACCTGCCTTTCATCACCGCCAACGAAAGCGGTCCCAAGCACCTGGACATGAAGCTCTCCCGGGCAAAATTCGACGACCTCACCAGGAGCCTGGTAGAGCGCTGCCGCGGTCCCGTGGAGCAGGCTCTTGCCGACAGCAAACTGAAATATTCCGACCTCAACGAGATCGTTCTGGTAGGCGGCTCCACTAGAATCCCGGCGGTGAAGAATCTTGTCAAAGAGCTCACCGGCGGCAAAGAGCCGAACCAGACCGTCAACCCCGACGAAGTCGTAGCAGTCGGCGCCGCCCTGCAAGCAGGCGTGCTCGCCGGCGATGTCACCGATCTCGTCTTGCTCGACGTCACCCCGCTCTCCCTGGGTATCGAGACCATGGGCGGCGTTTTTGCCAAATTGGTCGAGCGCAACACCACCATCCCCACCCACAAGACCCAGCTCTGCTCCACCGCAGAGGATAACCAAAACGCCGTGGACATCTATGTCTTCCAGGGCGAGCGTGCCATGGCGAAAGACAACAAGCTCCTGGGCAACTTCCGCCTGGACGGCATCGCCTCTGCTCCGCGGGGAGTGCCTAGAATTGAAGTGAGCTTCGACATCGACGCCAACGGCATCCTCAATGTCTCGGCCAAAGATCTGAACTCGGGTAAAGAGCAGAAGATCACCATCACTGCCAGCACCAACCTCAACAAAGAAGACATCGACGCCATGGTCAAAGAGGCCGAGTCGCATGCCTCCGAGGACAAAGAGCGCCGCGAGCAAGCCGAGCTGCGCAACGAAGGCGACAGCCTCATCTATTCGCTGGAGCGCGATCTCAAAGACAACGGCGAGCATATCACCCAGGGCAGCAAAGACCGTGCCCAGGAATTGATCGAGAAGCTGCGCGGGCAGATCGCCGCCAATGTCGGCGAAGACGAAGCCAAAGAGACCATGAACGAGATCCGCGGTCTCATGGTGATCATCAGCCAGGAAGTCTCCAGCGCCAAGCAAGCCGCTGCCCCGTCCTCCGACTCGGCAGCAAGCAGCGACGACTCCGCTGAAGAAAGCGACGAATCCGGCGATGACGCAGGCGATGAGTCCGGAGATGACTCGAGTGATGAATCAGGTGATGACTCCGGCGAATCCGATGGTAACGGCGGCGAACCCGAGCAAGAAGACGAAACCGCTCCGGCAGCCGAAGCCGATGCCAAGCCGAAAGCCAAGCGCAAGAAGAAAAAAGGCGCAAAAGCCGCCAGCAAGACCGATGGCGACGATGACGCCATCGAAACGGAAATTGTCGAATAACCCGCCTAATTGGCAGACATTTTCCGTAAATGAGATAAAGAACCCTGGAGGTCTATTCCGTGACGGTCAAAATGCAGCTCAAAAATGGCGGGACAGCACGAATTCTAGCGCTGGCTCTCTCGCTCTCGATATTCGCGGCGGGCGCAGTGCCGGCTCCCGCGCTGAGCGCCCAGGACAACGTCCTCAAGCAATTCATCATCGATCCCGTTGAGATGGGTAAAGGCGGCAAGTCTTTCCTCACCTCCGACGCCAAGATCCCCTGCATGTCCTGGGTAGACAAAAAACCCGTGGCGATCATATTAGCCATCCATGGATTCGGTCTGCACAAAGGCACATATGACTCCTTCTCCCGGGATCTCGCCGCCATGGGCGTCGGCGTCTACGCCATTGACGTGCGCGGTTTCGGCTCCTGGGTCAAGAAAGGCGTCAACCGGATAGACTTCGACGGAACCATGAGCGACATCGCCGTCACGCTCAAATATATAAGGAAGGCCCATCCCAAACTGCCGATCATCGTCCTCGGCGAGTCCATGGGTGGTGCCATCGCCATGAAAGCCGCCTCCCAGTATCCCGATCTGGTGGACGGGCTCATCTCCTCGGTGCCTGCCGGCGACCGCTTCGACCAGGCAGACTCCGAGCTCGGCATCGTCAAGCATGTCCTGGTACACGGCATGAACGCACCGCTGGACGTCGGTCCCTCGGTGGTGGGCGCCGCTACGAAAAAACAAGGACTGCGGGAAGCCTGGCTCTCGGATCCCCTGGCTCGCACCATGGTGACTCCGGCTGAGCTCCTCGAGTTCAATAAGTTCATGAACAAGACCTTCGACTATGCGCCGAAGATCAAAGCCATGCCTGTGCTCTTCATTCAAGGGTCCAAAGACAAGCTGGTGCGACCGGCTGGCACATGGAAGCTCTTCAATAGAATCAATTCGCCCCACAAACAATTCGTGCTCTCGAAAACCGCCGAGCATCTCATCTTCGAAGGCGGACAGTTCAGCGACGAAGATATAAGCTTCATCGCGAGCTGGATCGACGGCTCGGTGGTGGACATCCTTCCGGATAAAGAGAAGGTGAAAGAAGCCATGACGGCTAAAGCCGACACCAATGGAAATGGAACTAATGGGACAGGTACTGGTACCGGCACAGCCGGAACCGGAACTGGAACCGGAGCTGCCACCAGCGGCACCGGTGCGACCACCACAACCGCATCCGGCACTACAAATAATACAACCGGCTCCACCGCGATCGCTAGCGCGACTACTCCCTCCGACAAAGAGCGCAAGAAAACATCGATCTCCTACTGGATCGAGCTCAAGCGCGCCGGCAAGACCTATCGCTGCAACAACAAGATGTCCTTTCAGTCGGGCGACGCGATCAGATTCCACGTAGTCCCCGAGATCGACGGATACGCCTATGTCGTCCTGCAACAGGGAAGCACCGGCAGCAGTGCCATCCTCTTCCCGGTCAAAGGGCAGAACAACTACCTGAGACAGGGCACGGACTACCCGCTTCCTTACGACGACTGGCTGGCTTTCGACGCCAACCCCGGTCTCGAGAAAGTGAGAATCATGTTCTCCCGGACGCCGGTTAGCGAGACCAAGCTCAAGAATCAGGGCACCAAAGTCGCCTACGTGTCCGCCGACAGCAGCGGCGCCAAAGACCTGATCGGCACCGGTCTGCAATTGAGCTGGGACGACCCGACCCCGGTCATCATGCCCGACGAGATCGACAAGTCGACCCGCCTTGCCGACAACTCCCGGGGAAGCCAGGTCCACCTCTCCTTCGACCAGGCAGACGGAGCCCTCGCCTTCGACGTAGCCCTTCTGCACCAGTAAATCCTGCTAATTGGGAGGAAAAATGCAAAGAGTCCGAGCCGCCGCGCTGGCAATTCTATTCACATCGATGCTCGCCGCCCCGGCAAGAGCCGAGCAGAGCACCACCGGACAGCCGCCCATGAAAGGCGTGCGGTTCACCCATGTGGAAGACCTCGATCCCAATAAGAAATCCGAGAACATCCCCATCAAGCAAAAATGGGCCGTGGTGGTCGGTGTCTCGAAGTTCAAAGAAGGCCGGCTGGCAAACGACGACCTGCTCAATTCGAAAGCCGCCCACGAGTTCGGGCAATTCCTGCTCGACCCCAACGGTGGACGCTTCTCCGAGAAGCACGTCCGGGTCCTCACCAATACGAAAGCCACCAAGGAAAACGTCCTAACCACCCTGGGCAGCTCCTGGCTCGGTCCCCTGGCCGGACCGGACGACCTTGTAGTGGTCTTCATCTCCACCAGCAGCTTCCCAACCACCGACGGCGGTGCCTACCTGTGCGCCTACGACTGTGCCCTCGATAACGTCTACGGGACATGCTTCTCCATGCAGGACCTGATGTCCACCCTGCGCAAGAACGTCAAAGCCAAGCGTATCGTCCTGGTGCTGCAAGCCGCCTACAGCGGAGCCGCCGATCTCGGTCAGGGATCGAAAGCTCTCTCGAAGAGCTTCAATATCGATCCTGCCAAACTCATCGCCGGCAGTGGCTATATAGTATTGTCTTCGAGCAAACCCAATCAAATGAGCTGGGGCAATATCTTCTCGCACAATCTCATCGATGCTCTGAAAGAAGAGGGCGGTCTGGTGCCCCTCAGCAAAGCCTTCGAGAAAGCGAAGAAGAAAACCGAGATCGACACTACTTCTTATGCCGGTCGCTACACAGCCAAACAGACTCCAGTCTTCAAATCCGAATGGAAAGGCAAAGACCTCAGCCTGGGCACCCCCGCCATCGCCGATGTGCAGGACATCCCGGCGGACGTCTCCGGATTCCTCGCGGCTGAGGCTCACTACTTCAGAGCCAACGACGCCCTTACAAAAGGCGACGTGGACACCGCCATGCAGGAGTATCAGAAAGCAATCGAGACCGATCCGAAATACGCGGCTGCGCTCTCGGACTACGCCACGGTGCTCGCTCTCAAGGGCGACAACGGCAAAGCCGCCGAGCTCTATGTGCGAGCGATTACAGAAAAGCCGGACGAAGCTCTGTATCGGGCGAACTATGCCCGGGTGCTCGAGCGGCTGGGCAGGTCGCAGGAGTGCATGAAGGAGCTGGAGAAAGCGTATCAGCTCAACCCGAAGGACAAGGTCGTTCTGACGGCGTTAGCCAGCCGGCTGCTGGCAGGCAAGGACGCGCCGGGGGCTGCTTCGATATTGGAAGAAGCCGTGGCGTTGTATCCGAAGTCGTCGGATCTGCACAACCGGCTAAGCTTTGCCCTGGCACAGTCGGGAAGGATCGGGAAGGCTGTGGAGCATGCCAATGCAGCGGTGAATCTCGATCCGAAGTCGGCTAATGCCCGGATCAATCTGGGGTCTACGCTGTTGCTGGATGGGAACACCGCCGGTGCGATGGACGCGTACAAGGCTGCGGTCAAAATCGATCCGAAGAACGCCAACGCGCATTACTTGCTGAGCCAGACTTATGAGAAAGCCGGTCTGAAGGACGACGCCCGGTCGGCGCTCAAGACCTTCATCGAGCTGGCTCCGGTCCAGGACCCGCGCCGCGCCAAGGCGGAGCAGATGCTGGGGCGGATGTAGCATGTATTCCGTCGACGCAAGGAGAGTCACAATTAAGAGTCCGTAGTTTCAAGAGTCTTCACACACAAGTTAGTCACTTCTCATACTTAGAGACTCTTCAGAGACTCTTCAGAGACTCTTCATCCTCAGGAACCAGGTAGACTATTGATTGGGACTAAGCAGGTTACGAGCAACCATGAGTCGATATGATATAGCCCTAATTTGCCTTCGAGGGCATGTAGTAAATGATGCTAGTAAAGCCTATCCACAGCACAATGAGGACTTCTGTTCTGAATGTGGGAGTCCAACTTTCTCAAAGTGCTCTGTTTGTGATGAAGCAATCCGCGGTGAATACAAGGTAGACAACGTAATTGGAGCCTTCCAGTACAAGCGTCCTGACTTTTGTCACGCCTGTGGTTCGCCTTATCCATGGAGTTCTAGCCAAAATACACTTACTATCGAAAGTGAGAATGATGCGAAGAACGAAACGATGGCAGTGGGGTCTCAGGAAGTGCAAAAAAAGTACCAGGTTTTTGTCAGTTCCACGCAGCGAGATTTGAAACATGAGCGCAATGCCGTCATAGAAGCAATTTATAGAATGAATCACATACCAGTAGCTATGGAAATGTTCAACGCAAGTAATGAAGATCAGTGGAATGTAATTACTAGATGGACTTTCCCCATTTTGGTAGACA
>JAGQHH010000488.1 GCA_020431945.1 Cyanobacteria bacterium HKST-UBA02
GTGTTTCTAGCTTTCACGTCGCACACTCACAAATCCCTCAGTTTTTCCAATTAGGATACAGGTATTGAACGGAGGGGGTCGAGATCATGAAATCGAAAAGAAAGACCTCGAAACGAAAAGGGAAACCCGTGGTGAGTGAGCTCGATATTCGAAAGGACATGCAGCAGAAGGATCTGGTCGAGCGCAAAGGAGGCTCCGTTTACGGCAGCGGTAGCGATCTGTTCGGTCAGCTTATTCAGGACTCGAAAGAATCGAACAGGGGTTAGTCGCTTCTCTGCCGATCGCCGGCGATCGCTTCGCTGAAAGCAAGAGCACGCCCGTCGAGCTCGTCTTCGGGAATGTCTGTAAAGCGGATCATGAATTCATTGGGCCGGGGAGAATGAGCGTAGAAGGGTGCGGTACCGGCAATAGTGAGACCCGCCTGGCGTGCGCAGGACTCGATGCGGGCGGCTGTGTGCGAGCCGTTGAATCGGGCTAGAACATGCATGCCAGTGCTGGACGAGACGATTTCGATATTTTCTCTCAACCGGCTCTTGAGGGAGAAGATCAGGGACTGGCGGCGCTTGCGGTAACGCTTCCAGGTCCGCCTGATATGGTTTTCTACATGACCTTCGTTGATCAGCTCGGTGAGAGCATGGTGTTCCACGAGGGTGAACTGCCGGTCCCAGACATTTTTATAGCTCTGGAAAACCTCGATGAGACCCTTCGGTATGACCAGGAAGCTAACCGAAACCAGGGGATAGAGCAGGCGCCAGAAAGAGTAGAAATAAATCACCGAGCCCGAGGTGTCCAGGCTGAATAACGAAGGCGCGGCATTCTGTCCGTAGTGGAACTCGGAGTCCCAGTCGTCCTCGAGAATGGCTGTTCGCCTGGTCTGGCATATGGAGAGGAGTCTGTTGCGGCGTTCCAGTGATAGCGTGACACCGGTGGGCTCCTGGCAGGAAGGCGCGACATAGAGCCATTGCGGCGAACGAGGGAGGTTCTCCAGCTCGTCCACCATCAGCCCGTTTTCATCCACACCGACTGTCTCGACATCGGCTCCCAGGCTGAGAAACTGCTCCCGGGCTCCATAAAAGCCCGGGTTCTCGCAGACGATCAGGTCTCCGGGTCTGGCCAGGAGAAGAAATGCCGGGGAGATGACACTCTGCACTCCTGAGCCCAGGACGATTTGCTCGGGCTCGCAGACAATTCCTTTGCTCCGTCGCAAAAATCCGGCAATTGCTTCGCGCAGGGGACGATAGCCGAAGACTTCCTGGTTGTCCCTGAAGTCGGCTTCTTTGATGTTGTCGCTGGCTTTCTGGAGTATTGTCCGCCACTGCTTTACCGGTACCAGATCAAGCGGCGCCGAGCCGAAATTCATCTCGTCGAAATCGCTTGCTTCCACGGTTTCGGCGCTCAGGGTTGAAAGGCTGTGAGCCAGCCCGTTGAAACGCTCCTGCCAGGGGTAGCTTTCATTCTTTTCATTGCTCGTGGTGCTGGAAGCTTTCGCTTCGCTCACCCAGGTTCCGGCTCCCTGGCTGCATTTTATGAAGCCCTGGCTGGTCAATGTTTCGAAAGCCTTCACTACTGTTGTTCGCGAAACCCCCAGATAGAGTGCGATGTCGCGAGTGGAAGCGAGCTTGTCCCCGGGCTTGAGACCGCCTTTGGCAATGGCTGTCTCGATGGCTCCATGAATGCTTTCGGCAGTCACTCTGGTGTCTTTGAGCTCGTTCAGGATGGAGAGGTTCATGATGGCGGACTCGAATTCGATCTGACAATCTTATCAAGATTGTCGCCTGGAGACTGATAGAGTTTGAAGAATAAAAACCGGGGCATTTCTATTCTTCAAACTCTATCGATTCAGCGAAAGTTGTAGTTTGAGGAATAAATCTAGATCTTTTTCTTCGTCAATTCCTGTTGAAGTAAATTACGATGGCATATAATAGAGCCTTGTCAAAAAAGGAAGATGGAATACCCTCGCCTTCGCAGGGGCCGAGATGAGATTCTCGGCCCCTGTTGATCTGTTCGGCTGTGGTTACTGGATTACATCCAGTTCCTGGAGTTCGTCAGAGGATTCCGTCCACCGGGGTGTGCTCGACGATCATGGCGAGAGCGTCAGCCACCGAGATTTGCCGCTGGCATGCCCAGTCAGTGAGGATGATGCGGTGTTCGAGAACCGGCAGGCAGGCGGCCTGGATGTCCTCGACGCTCACCTCATCGCGACCGTTCATGGCTGCCATGGCGCGTGCCGTGGCAGCCAGAGAGAGGATCGACCGCGTCGAGGTTCCTTCCTGGATGATTCCCCGCAGCTTCCCGTTCCGGGAGCAGAGGAAGCTGTGCTCGCTGCCCTCGGGGCGAGTCGCCCGTACCAGGGAGACCAGATAGTGCTTGAGCTGCTCGGGCAGGTCGACGGCGTCCACCGCCGCCTGCATGGCCACCAGCTCGGAGGCGCTCGCCAGTCGTGCGGTCGTCTTGCCGGTGGTGCCCGGGGACGATGCCATCTTCAGGCGGGTGCTGATGCCGAAACGATCGCGAACCGCCTCCGTGAGAGGCAGGTAGCGTTCGTCCCGGTCGTAGGTGGCGATGGTGACCAGGGGCATTTCGCCGGGCTCGGCGATGAGCTGCATGGCCTCGCACATCATCTTGACCGGCATCCTGTTGAGGTTGCGCACGAAGAAAATGCTCCGGGGAGGAAGAGCCCTTTCCGAAGCGCCGGGGACAGGCTCGAAGTCATGCACGGCGGAGCCTTTTATGGCCGATGCGATGAGCTCGACCAGGGGGTCCGGCTGATTTTCCGAGGAGAATTCGATGAGAATCGGCTCCCGGGAAAAAAGCGCTGCCACGATGAAGCGGCCGGGGCTGGCGCCGGATGGGAAGCTCTGGTCCTGGTTCTGGTTGAAGATCAGCCGGTCCAGCCTGGTGGAGAGCGCGGCG
>JAGQHH010000489.1 GCA_020431945.1 Cyanobacteria bacterium HKST-UBA02
TCGGCGGCGACCGCGACGGCAACCCATTTGTCACCACGGCGGTCACAGTCAAGACTCTGGAGCTTCAACGGCAGGTCATCCTGAAAAAATATATCGACTCTCTGGACGCCATCTTCAATCAGGTCAGCCACTCTTCCAATGTGGTGCCGGTAGCCGAAACGATTTTCGCTTCTCTCGATCTGGATCAACAGGACTATCCGGAAATCCACGATCGCTACTACCAGCGCTACCGCTTCGAGCCATTTCGTCTCAAGCTTCTCTATATCCAGGAAAAACTGCGCCGCACCCTGGCCAGCGCTCCCGACGAGAACCCCTGCTATAAGAGCAAGGATGACTTCCTGGCGGAGCTCTATCTATTGAAAGAAGCTCTCACCCGGACCGGTTGCCAGGCCAGCATGAGCCGGCTCGACCACCTGATTCATATGGTCGACATCTTCGGATTCCATCTGGCCAAGCTCGACATCAGGCAGCACAGCAGCCGGCACCGCCAGGCTCTAGACGTGGTCAGCAAAGAGCTCGGTCTCATCGATGGTGGCTACGCCGCTCTCAGCGAGGAAGACAAGCTCGCCTGGCTGAGCGAGGAGATCAGGTCCAGACGTCCGATTTTTCCTGCCGAGCTGCCTTTCGACGACGAGACGAGAGAGACCATCGAGATCTTCCGGACCATGGCCAGGCTGGAAAGCCTCTACGGCAGGGAAGCTCTCGACACTTACATAGTGAGCATGACGAAAAGTCCCAGCGATCTCCTGGCCATTCTTCTTTTCGCCCATGAATGCGGAGTCTATGATCGAACTCGCTACCCCGAGCGGACCATAAGCATCGTCCCGCTCTTCGAGACGATCACCGATTTGCGCCAGGCGCCGGAGCTCTTCGAGACCCTGCTTGCCATGCCGGTCTACCGCGACTACCTGGCCAGCCGGGGTAATCTCCAGGAGATCATGATCGGCTATTCCGATAGTGGCAAAGACGGTGGCATCGTAACATCCAACTGGGAGCTCTACCAGGCGCAAAAACGGCTTGTCGAGCTGGCAGAGCGCTCCGGCATCCAGCTCCGTCTCTTCCATGGACGCGGCGGTACCATTGGTAGAGGCGGCGGCCCGACCCACCGGGCAATCCTGGCTCAGCCACCAGGCACAGTATCAGGCAGGATCAAAATAACCGAACAGGGTGAGGTGATCAGCTCCAAGTATTCGCTGCACGGCATTGCTGTCGCCAATTTCGAGCGTCTCGCCGCAGCCGTGATCGAGTCGAGCCTGGCAGAAAATCGTCAGAAAGAAGAGGGCATCGACGAGCCCGAGTGGCTGGCTCTCATGGAGCGCCTCAGCCAGAAGGCCTTTGCCGAATACCGCAGCCTCGTGTACGAGGAGCCCGGATTCGTGGAGTTCTTCCAGGAATGCACACCGATCAACGAGATCGGTCAGCTCCGCCTGGGCTCTCGACCGACCCGAAGGACGGCAGGGAGTAAGGCGATCAGCGATCTCCGGGCGATACCCTGGGTCTTCGCCTGGACCCAGAGCCGCTTCTTGCTGCCCGGCTGGTATGGTTTCGGCACCGCCATGCAGGACGACATTGAGATGATGCAGAAGCTCTACCGGAACTGGCCCTTCTTCAGGGGCCTGGTGAGCAAAGTGGAGACATCTCTGGCCATGGCAGACATGAGAATCGCCTGTCATTATGCCGACAGCCTGGTGAAAGACAGGGGACTGAAAGAGCGAATCATGTCCCGTATCCTGGCGGAGTACGACCTGGCCTGCAAAGCCGTCCTGGCTATCAGCGGTCAGAGCCGCCTGCTCGAGAATACCGAGTATCTGCGTCTCTCCATCGAGCTCCGCAACCCATATATCGACCCCCTGAGCTATATGCAGGTCCGTTTCATCAAAGAGCTGAGAGAGTCCGGCAGGAGCGAAGAAGGTCTGAAACGGCAATCCAAGATCGTCGGACCGGGAGGCTCGGCGGAGCCGGACGATCTCCTGGACACGGTTCTCATGTCCATCAACGGGGTAGCCGAAGGCTTGCAGAGCACAGGCTGATCGCATACTGAAAACAGGCGATAAATCGAAAACGCTAGGTTTTCCCTGAGATTGGGAACTAAATAATATGGGCCTAGAGATCCCCGAAAAAGCCCTACCCCGACATGACCAGCTCCCCAAACGACATCAGAGACACCCAGTCCAGATTACCTCGCAGCACAGATGCTGTGGCTATCGGCACGGTCCTGAACAATCGTTATCAGACGATCTCCTACCTGGGACGGGGAGGCATGAGCAATGTCTACAAGGCTCTCGACACCCGCACCGGACGCTCGGTAGCAGTCAAAGTTCTCCACTCGGAGCTGCTGTCCGACGAGACCAGGGTGAAACGTTTCGAGCAGGAGGCGAAGACCTACAGAAACCTCCGGCACCGGCATATTGTCAAAATCTTCGATTTCTTCACCGACGAATGCGAGCGTCACTGCCTGGTCATGGAGTATATGGAGGGCAAAAACCTCTCCGAGACCCTGGACGAAAAGGGAAGGCTTTCGGTCAGAAGAGCCATCAAGATATTTTCCGAGATCTGCTCGGCTCTCGGTTACGCCCACCAGCAGGGGGTCGTGCACCGGGATTTGAAGCCCAGTAACATCGCCCTGGTAGAGAAGGGCGGGGACAGCGACTATGTCAAGATTCTGGACTTCGGCATCGCCAAGCTCATGCCTTCCGACACAGACACCATAACCCAGCTCGGTCTCACCCAGACCGGCGAGATCGTGGGAAGCCCGCTCTATATGAGCCCCGAGCAGTGCATGGCCAAGCCTATCGATCTGCGCTCGGACATCTATTCCCTGGGTTGTCTCATGTACGAAGCTCTCACCGGTCAGCCGCCCCTGGTGGGTGGGAACGTCTACGAGACCTTCCACATGCAGACCCACGAGCGTCCCAAACCCCTGGCCACTCTGAGACCGGAGTTCAAGGACGGCACACAGCTCGAATCGATCATCCTCAAGTGCATGGCGAAAAATCCCAAGCACCGTTACCAGTCCATGCAACAGGTCTCCGAAGCCCTGGACAGGGTCGGCTCTTATATTCCCAAGGGAACTGTCGGGAAGGCCCTGGATGCCTGGCAGGAGCGCCGGGTGCGGGCGAGAGCCGAACGCGGTCGGGGCATACCACCGGCTCTGGTGGCGGGGGTGACAGCCATAATCATCCTCTCCTGCGTTTTCGTTTTCCAGGACCGCATCAGACGTCTGATCGAGCCGGCGGAGCATCGCTATATTCATGCCGAGAAGGCGTACAACGCGGCCATCGATGCCGCCGATTACGATACCGCCGACAAGATGTCCCTCACCGCTTTCAATATCGCCAGCGAAGAGAAGAAAGACAGCCTGGTCCCGGCCATGGTCAACCTCATAGACCTCTACAGGCTCATGGGCAGGCAGAAAGAAGCCGACAACTTCCTGGAGAGAATCACCCAGGTCGAGCAGGCCAACAATAAAGACGTCTTCAAGAACGAAGACAAGCTCTTCGCCCAGCTCGAGAAAAAGGTGGAGAACGACCCGGCTAACATAGACGAGATCGAAGACTACTGCTTCCAGCTCAATGACCAGGCGGTCACTTATATCGACAAAGGTCTCTACAAGCGGGCCCGGGACGTCCTGAGCCGGACCATCAAGATTGCCAGGGCAGCCCTGGGTGATAAAAACCTCGTCTACGCCACCCTGGTGGACAACCGCGCCCTTCTCTCTCTCAAAGACAATCTCTCCGAGCGCTACGACCAGATCGGCGCCAGGCTCGAAGAAGCCATCGAAACCCGCTCGAGTATCGCAGGCAAAGAGAGCGCCGGTCTGATCCCCACTCTGGAGGCCCTGTCCGAGGTAAATCGCCGGACAGGCGATCTCAAGGCCGCCGAAGAGAACGCCCAGCACGCCCTTTCCATAGCCCGGAGCGCCTATCGCTCTTCGAGCATTCAGGCCAGTATCGCTCGTCTGCAACTGGCCCAGGTCTATCTCGCCCAGGGACAGACCAGCAAAGTCCTGCATCTCCTGCCCCCGACCATCTCGGTCCTGGACCGGCCCGAGAGCGAGGCCGACAAAGCCAATGCTCTGGTGCTCTATGGCAACGCTCTGAGACGATCGGACAAATATACCGAGGCCATCGCTAAATTCGAGGAAGCCCGGGAACTGGTCCGGAACATCTCCACCCGGGACCCGCTTATCGCTTCCCAGGCGCTACTTGGACTGGCGGACGTGTACAACACTCGCGCCAAGCATGATCCGGCCAGGGCAGAAGCTCTCTACCGCCGCTCCCTTTCTCTCATGCTGCGCTCCCACAGCCGGGAAGAGTCCCAGGTGCTCTATATCATGGAGCGTCTCGCCCGTATCTATCGAGAGTCCGGTCGCTCCCAGGACACTGAAAAGCTCTACAGGATGGTGGAGCACGTGGATAAGACCACCGGCAAGACCATCGGTCTTATCGAGGACAAGCTCCTCCTGGGTCAGTATTACAGGGATCAGCAGAAGTTCAAGGAAGCCCAGGACAACATCGAGAACGCCCTTTCGCTCAGCCAGTCCTTTTTCGGGGCACAGAGCGCCAAGACCTGCGAAGTCACAGCGATCCTGGCCGACACCTATATCTGGCAAAAAGACTATGTGCGCGCTCATGGCCTGGTAAGCGACGCGGTCCTGATGCTCAGGTCTGATAATCTGTCCGGAAAACTCTCGAGACAGGCAAAGTTACAAGTGTTATCCACCTATAGAAGATATCTTGAGCAAACCGGAAAGAGGGATCAAGCCGCCTCGATCCAGAAAGAGCTCGGTGAACTCTGAGCAAGTTCCCTGCCGGGTGTCTGTTGACGACAAGATCTGGGAACACTATCTTTATGATCTGGCGTCAGCTGAAACTTTCAATGAAGTTTGTCCTCACTTTTCTTACATGCCTGCTTGCCCTGACGCTGGTCGGATGCACGCCTTCGTCTGATACCACACCTGATGCAAGCCTGATCGAGCAGGAAGACCCTGCTGAAATCGGTCAGAAATGGGGCTTTATCGACTGGACAGGCAAAGTAGTCATCGAACCCGCCTATCAGAAGGTGAAGCCTTTCTCCGGCGGTCTGGCAGCCGTGAAAAAAGGCGGTCTCTGGGGTTATATCAACTCGGAAGGCAGCCTCACCATCAATCCGCAGTTCTATTCAGCCGGCTCCTTCACCGATGATCTAGCCGAAGTCAGAATGAAAGACGGCAAATGGGGTTATATCGACACTAAAGGCAATACTGTCGTGCCCTCGCAGTTCGACGGCGCTCGCGCCTTCTCAGGCGGTCTGGCTCCGGTTCAGCAGGGGGACAAGTGGGGCTTTATCGATAAGACCGGCAATCTCGTCATGAAACCGGAATACGCTGATGTGATGCCTTTCTCTGAAGGTCTTGCCGCGGTCCAGGTGGAAGGGAAATGGGGTTTCGTCAATACCACCGGCAAATTGCAGATCGAGCCCAAATACGACAGCGTGACATCTTTCAAGAACGGCGCTGCTGAAGTACGCACCGAAGGCAAATTCGGAATCATCGATCAGAACGACTTCTTCCAGGAAAGACCCGAGACCGATTCGCAAGCAGCCTACTCGGAGGACCTGGCTCTCTTCCAGCAGACCGGCGAATGGGGCTATGTGGACCGCAAAGGTCATATCGTGATCAAGCCCAAGTATTCGCGCGCAGAGAGATTCTCGGAAGGTCGCGCCCTGGTGAAGATCGGCAACAAGGTCGGATTCATCAACAAAGCCGGCCGTGTGGTGATCAAACCAAAATATGCCGACGCCCTGTCTTTTTCAGACGGTATGGCAGCAATCTGTATTTTCCAGGACTAACGTCTAATTACCGGGCACCATATTCAATGCCGTCCCGGGCCACCGGCGATCTGGTAGGCACCTTTCAGATAGTTGACATAACCCGTGTCCCCGATCACTGTAGAAACCACCTGTCCTTCAGCGGTCATGAAGACGACCGTGGGGATCGGACCGACATCGAGCAGATCAACCAGACTCTTGTTACTACCGGAGTCTTTTTCTATGTCTACGCGCATGACTTTTATCCGCCCTCGAAACGTCTTTTCGATCCGGTCGAGAGATTCGTCCATGCCCCGGGACTGTTCGCACCAGTCAGCGTAAAAAGCTACGACAGTGGGGCGTCCTCCGCAGAGGACGGCCAGCTCGGGACTGCCGGCCTGGCCGGGCTGCCTCGCTCTATGCCGTCCAGGCCGGCGCGGCATGTTCAGGAGCGCCTGGTTGGCCTGGACTTTGTTCATGCTCCTGAGCTCCTGCCGGGCCTCGCGAAGGCGCCCCTGCCTCATGAGGTTGCGTGCCTGCTCGAGACCTGCGGGATTAGAAGCAGGTGGAGAAAGAGGATGTTGACGCGGTCCCGAGGCAGCGCCACCTCCAGCGATACCATTCTCCTGCCAGGCCTCGACGACCTTGCTGGAAAGCCAGGCAGACAGGAGTTTGATCGACTGCTTGAGTTTCTCAGGATCCTGACACTGGGCTTCCTCGAAAATCAGATGCTCGCTGGGAAGAGCCACGAAGACTTTATCCTTTGTGGTCAGGCGATTGAAGAGCTCCCAGGTGCCGTCCGGTTTCACCAGCTCATCATCGGTCCCCTGGACGAACAGCACCGGCATGTTCTCGATCTTCTCGGCAGAGTCATGATTATCGTTCATGAAATTCTGGAACTGGAGAAGCTCTTTGGGCGAAATCTCGAGCCTCGAGAGCGGATCTTCACGCCACTGTCTCTTGAGATTCTCGTTGTCTGTAGCTTGCTCGACGATCTGAGAGCCGATATCGAAATCTTTCTTCGGTCCGGAAAGAAAATGGAGTGCTACTTTCAAATCGGTGCGACCCTGCCTGAACCGCTCCTCGGAAGGCACCGAGGAGATGAGCCCGGCAATTTCTTGAGGATACAGAGAAGCAGCTCGCAGGGCGATGGCACCGCCCATGGATTCGCCCAGGAGAAACACAGGAATGCCGGGATATGCCTTCTTGATCGACTGGATAGCCTGGCGAACGTCCTCCAGACAGGCGTCGAAATCGACTTTCTCCTCTCCGGGATTCTTCATCCATGAGCCGAATCCACGAACATCGATAGCGAAAACAGCCAGTCGCCGCCGGGCGAGCTCTTTGCCGAAATGCTCGAAAGAGCGGCTGTGCAGGCCGAGACCGTGAATACAGAGGACGCATGCGGACGGTCTGCTTACCAGAGGATTCTTCCAGGACAAACAGGGAGCGCTCTCGCCGGCCAGGGACGGAAGAGCCTGCGCCGCGGTGGACAACGCAACCAGGACTGCCATCAATGGAGCTATCGATTTAGACCGAATGAGCCTGTCTCTGCTGCCTGGAGCGTCTCGGGGACTGGCGATTCTGCGGGTGGCTGTCGGGATCGGCCAGGGTCATTTCGTCAGGATCGAGCGGTCTGCCCGGCTCGATAGTGCTGGTGAAGAAAGACTCTGCCGGATCGAGCTGAAGATACTGCGGCTCGAGCATATTGCCGTCCTGATCGACCATCTCGGGATGGTGAGCCGCATAGGCGGGCTCTTGATAGAAGGCATTCTGGGGCTCTTGATAGAAAGCGGCTGCGGGCTGAGTTGTTTGCACAGCGCTGGTCTGTAGTGCTGCGGCGTTCTGAGCTTGCTTCTCTTCGCCGGCGGCCCAGTAGAGACGCAACGCCGCTCCACCGAAGCAGAACATGGCGAGCAGGAGCCAGTTGTCGCCGTCCAGGACCAGGAGCAGCGGCACCAGGATAATAAAGACCATGGATACCCAGAAAGTAGTGACTACCGTCTTTCTTTGCTCTTCAATCTTCTTGATCCAGTACGGATGCATATGGCTTGCGCCTCCTTCATCTGCCTGCAATCTAATAGTAATGAGAGAATAATGAAATGGGAATTCTACGCTAAGAATATGAACTCTAGAAAATTCTCACTTTTCAAGAGGAGATTTGCTCTGCTCTTTCTGGCAACCATCCTTCTGAGCGGTTGCCGGACCACCGCCGAGCTCCTCCACGGCAGTCGTATCGGCTATTTCTACGGTCAGGGTCTCTCCATGGTCAGGGAAGGCCGCTATCACGAGGCGGTGGCTGCTCTGAGCCGTGGTCTGGAGGTGGAGAGCAACCCCGGGCTCTATGCAGTGAGGGGCTTTGCCTATGGCAAGCTGGGGCAATATGATAATGCCCTCAAGGACTTCGACAGCAGCCTGAGTAGCCGCAGGGCCGGCGGCGTGGACGATATAGCCGCAATCAACAAACATCTGAGCCCGGTGGAGTATTACAAAGAGTCATTCTCCTATGCCTGCCGGGGTCTGGCCCGGGCCAAAAGAGGCAATCTGGAAGATGTCGGCGACATGGAGAGCGCCCGCCAGGACATCGACGAGGCAATCAGGCTCGATCCCAGGGAATCGGCCTGGTACTGTTTCCGGGCGGCAGTAGCGATCGACTCCCAGGAGCCGGATCAAGCCCTCATCGACCTGGAGAGAGCCAGTGCCCTCGAGCCTGAGAATCCCATCCCCTTCCACCTGAAAGCCCTGGCCCTCGATCAGAAGGGGCTTCGCCAGGAAGCCCAGACAAGCAGGCGGACCGCCATCAAGCTCGACTATCCCGACACGGTGGACTACACGCGCTTCGGAGTCGGCGACTCGATAGACTGAGCCGCTCCAGCGAAATCAAACCGCCACACAGCTCTGGATCGTATCCTCATAGCCACGCCTTATGAGCCAGCGAGAGTTGGCCGGCTCGAATTCGAGCAAAGAGCCGACTATCTGGTTACGGGGCTTGATGATGAAAAGCTGAACTCGACCCGGTCGGGAGGCTCCGGTATCCTCTTCGGCACTGCCGGTCATGACCGGGCTGTCCCCGATCACGCACCAGTCACGGGCGCCGTTCTGTACCGAGAGCTCCAGACTGCGGTTGTATTGATTGACATGAGCGATACCGCTTCGAGCGCTGTGGTCGAGAATAATCTCGAGCAATCTGGACACGAGCTGTACCAGAGAGCCGGGACAGTCCAGGAAGGAGTCCGGATCAACCAGAACCGCGTAGATTTCACTGACACCGAGACCGATAGCTGCCTGAATCGGCGTATTGCGCACCAGACCACCGTCGATCCAGCATCCTTCGCCACCCAGGTGCCGGGGAGGAAAAAGCAGCGGCACCGCCGATGCAGCCATGAGCACATCCACCAGCTCTTCATCTGTGTGGATATCGTCGGCGGTGATCAAGCGAGTCTCGAGGCTGCACAGATCAGTGGTCAAAAAGCCGACACCGGTAGCACTCCGCTTCAGACGCTCGATATTGACGTGCTTGCGGAGGAGAGCCTCGAGAGGATCGGTATTGAGAAAGCCCAGTTTCTGCCCGAATACGACTCGCCTGAGATGATTGGGATTGGGCAGCCTGTATACATCCTGGCTCTGGAGCCGGCACCAGATATCTTGCAGGACGTGCAGGTCGTCCTGGGCTATGAGGGTGGCATTGATCGCTCCGATACTGGTACCGATAATCCAGTCGAAGTCGAAGTTACGCTCGCGACAGGCAGCCGCCACCCCGACCTCATATGCACCACGGCCGCCACC
>JAGQHH010000490.1 GCA_020431945.1 Cyanobacteria bacterium HKST-UBA02
GCAGTCGTGATGCGGGAATTCACCAGGGAATCAGACGGCACCGTGGAGTTTTTCACCGGAGCCGGCGCCGGTGAAAACATCAGACGCCAGGGAGAAGAGTTCAAAAAAGGCGACCAGGTTCTTTCAGCCGGCAAACGAGTCACACCTCCGGTCCTCGGCCTGATCGCCTCCTTCGGACACGCTGTCTTTCCCGTAGCGGATGCGCCCAGGATAGCCATCGTCAGCACCGGCGACGAGCTCGTGCAGCCCGGCACCACACCCCTCACCGGCGGACAGATCTACGACTCCAATTCCCACGCCCTCAGGGCAGCCGTCCTTGCTCTGGGGCTGCCGGAGCCCGCTATCTTCCATGCCGGAGACAATCCCGAAGACACTGAGAAAGCCTTTGAAAGCGCCCTGACTGAAAGCGATCTGGTCATATCTGCCGGCGGCGTCTCTGTAGGCGACCGGGATTTCGTGAAAGCCACTCTTGAGAAGAAACTCGGAGTCAGGACAATCTTCTGGCGGGTCGCCGTCAAGCCGGGCAAGCCTGTTTATTTCGGCTATCAAGAGAAAGTCAGGGGCAACCGAAAGCTGGTCTTCGGGCTGCCGGGCAATCCTGTGAGCGTTCTGGTGACCTTCCATCTTTTCGTCAAACCGGCCCTCCTCGCCCTGCAGGGAGGGATGGTAGAAGCAAAAACGCTGAAGGCCCGGCTCGGAAAACAGGTCAAGAAGAGGCCCGGCAGACTCGATTTCATCCGGGGGAATATGACCAGTATCGAGGACGGCACACTACAGGCGATACCGACTCGCGGTCAGGACTCTCATATGCTCAGCGGTCTTGCTGCTGCCGAATGCCTGCTTCACTGCCGGCAAGAAGACTCGCTTCTTGCCGAAGGCGATCTCATGGACATAGAAATACTCGACTGGACCAATTACTGAAGGAGACAGAGCCTTGCCAGAGCGCATCACAATCAATGTCAGCGACGGATTCTTCGACGGCTATCTCGCCCTGCCGCCGGGCGGTCAGGGTCCGGGAATGCTGGTGATTCAGGAAATCTTCGGAGTCAACGATCATATCCGGGCCATGGCTGACAAGCTTGCCGCCGAAGGCTATGTAGTGCTGGCGCCGGATCTCTTCTGGCGCATGAAACACGATGTCGAGCTCGGCTACGAAGGCAAGGACCGGGACCAGGCAATGGATTACTACGAGCGCTTTGACGAAACCAAAGGCATGTCGGATCTCAAACATGCTGCCGACGCCCTGCGCAATCATAAGGCTTGCACCGGAAGAATCGGTGCTATGGGCTTTTGTCTTGGCGGAAAGCTGGCCTTCAGACTCGCTGGAGCCACCAACCTGAACGTAGCCATCAGCTACTACGGAGGCGGCATCGAGAATCACGTCTCTGAAAGCGACAAAATCAAGTGCAAAATTCTTCTCCACTTCGGCGAAACCGATAGCCACATTCCCATGAGCACTGTGGACAAGCTCAAGGAAGCCTTCCAGGCAAAACCCAATTTCGCCATCGAAGTCTACCCGGGCGTCGGTCACGGGTTCAATTGCGACGCCCGATCCTCGTATGACAGCAAGGCTGCCGAGCTTGCCTGGGGTCGCTCGATCGAGCTTCTCGCTCGCGAGCTCAAGAGCTGAATTTCATCAGACCTGGCCGATCCAGTCTGCTTTCGCTACTTCTTTCCAGCGAATCCGGATGGCATCGAAATCTTTTTCAGAAAGTAGCCCGGTAGCGAGCATTCTGGCATTCTCTCTCCAGCGGCCGGGCTTTTTGGTGCCGACTATGGCGGTATGAACGCCGGGAACTGACAGGGTGAAGCGCAGAGAGGTGCCCACGGCCCTGGTCATATCGCCGTTGACGAAGTCATAATCGAGCTCCTGGAGACGCTCCCAGTAGGGCTGATGATAGCTGTTGTCCGGGGTCGACCGGTATCTCCAGACCGCATTGGCAATCGGTCGCTTGGCGATGACGCCCATGCCACGAGCCACCGCTTTCGGGATCGTGAGCTCGAGACATTCCTGGTCGGCGATATTGACCGAAGTCTGGAGAGTATCGAAGACTCCCGTCTCGATTGCATAGAGAGCATCGGTGCCGTCACCGCTATAGCCGATGAAACGAGTCTTGCCCTTCTGCTTGGCCTCCTTCAAGGCCTCGATAACATCACCCTGACGCAGAATCTCCTCAGAACAGCTATGGAGCTGGAGCAGATCGACATAGTCGGTTTTCAAACGCTTCAGAGAACGGTCGATAGAGCTCTCGATCTCAGGCTTGGTCCAGGCTGGAATGGTCGGGTCATAACCATGACCGCACTTGGTAAAGAGGAAAAAATCCTTGCGACGGCCGCTGACGGTGTTGCCTATCAGGGACTCGCTTCCGAGATAGCATTCAGCGGTATCGATAACGTTGAGCCCGGCATCGATAGCTTCGTTGAGAAGCTCATCCACGGTATTCTCGCGGGCTTCCTCGAAGCCGATCTCAGCACCGCCGAAACCCAGAATGCTCACTTCCATTCCGGTATTACCCAGGACTCGCTTTTCCATAGCCGCCTCCATTCGACACTGAGGAAGGCAATAGCATATCAGGATCCGGTCAACAATCGATTAAAGGAAGAGACTCCTCGAATCCCGATCGGATAATCTGGGCTAAACTGTAACCTTATCTGCAAAAACTGTACCCGAAGAATGTCATGAAGATCGCAACAAAACACAAAATTTCCCTGGCTCTGTCTCTGATGGCGCTTCTGACTATGGCACCACAGGAGTCCATGGCCGGAGAAGTCATCTGGAAGACTTATAACGACATGGGCACGACCCTGATCAACAAGGAAAAGTATAAAGAAGCCGAAGAGGTCCTGGTCCAGGCCGTGGACGAAGCCCGGCGTATGGGACCGGACAGGCGCCGCATGCTCGTCAGCTACAAGCTCCTCCTTTCTGTTTACGCAGCTACCCGGGACGAGCAGAAACTCTCGGAAACCACGAACAAAATCTCGGACCTCGAAAAAGAGCTCGGTCTGGCGCAAAAGCCCGAAACTTCAGGAGAAGCGGCAGGCGGAGAAACCTCCGGGGAATCGAGCGGGCAGCCTGCCGAACCCGCAGAACCGGCAGAGCCTGCCACTCCAGGGGAGCCCGCGGCACCCGCCGAGCCTGCTGCATCAGCCGACAGCAAAGACCAGACCGCCACCACTGATGGTGAGCCCGCTTCAAGCAAAGCTCTCACTCGTGAGACCACCGATAGCCAGGGTCAACAAACTTCATCCTACGGCGAATATGAAAGCAGTTTGAACACTACTCCAACTACCGAAGAGACCACAGCCCCGACAACCCCGGCAGTCGAAACTTCCTCTTATACGAGTCCGCCTTCAGTGGCTTATGCAAGCCCGACCAGCACCGGAACCGCTCTGAAAGCCACCGAGCTGAAAGCAATGGAAGGACACATCAACTGGGTGAAAACCATCCAGATCGCTCCTGACCAGTCACACGCAGCCTCCGCCGGATTCGATCACACCATCCATTACTGGAGCATCGACGAAGGCAAG
>JAGQHH010000042.1 GCA_020431945.1 Cyanobacteria bacterium HKST-UBA02
TGCCGATATTGACGACTCCGGAAGACGGCGTGGGCTCGGCGGCCAGACTACCGGCAGTTCCTGCGCCGGCTGAGGACTGCATTTTGTCCATGGCGTCGGTTATGCCGTAGAGCCTGCCGGCCGATTCGGAGAGGCGCTTGAAAGAATCGGACTCGCTGACGATGGCAGGCGAGCTGCTCGGCCTGATCATGGCAACCTTGTGGTTGACATAAGCGCCTGCGGACTTCTTCAACTTGGGCCTGATATTGAGAGCCGGGTCCGTGGCGTTCTGGAAAATCTGGTTGGTTTGCTGGAATTCTTTCGGCGCATTCACCGACTGTTGCATGGCAATCAGGGGAGCATTGCCGCCGATACGCTCGAGAATCCCGATGAGCAGCTTGACTCCGGCCTCGGGGGAAGGAAGCCCCTCGGATGATTTAGTCTTGGCTGCCGGCGGCGCTCCGCAAACAGGGCTCAGATATATTCCCGCGGTTAGCAGCGCCAGGCTGCTGGCGACAGGAATCAAGTGATGCAAGAGGGTTCTTTTCATGGCTGTGCTCCGCGCGCTCAGGCGCCGGCTGTGGTACCACCGAGATTCGACTCCCACTCGTCGAGCTCGGACTGATTGATCAATCCCCGCCGGGTTGCCAGATATACAGCCCGGCAGCGTTGATTGAATTCGGTTTCGCGAGATTCTCCGCGTCCTGGAATGCCCAGTTTGGAGTAGAGGGACTTGAGCCGCGATTGAATTGCTTTTTCAGTGAGATAGAGTTTCTGAGCGATGGTGTGATCGGTCATGCCCAGGGCGATGCAGACGAGGGCCTCGTATTCGGCCGGGGTCAGGCTGGTGGCGCGATTCTGGGTGCGTTGAATGACCCTGGCGATACCGGGGTGAATCCAGCAGTCTCCGGAAAGCACAGCCCGAGCGGCTTCCACTACCTGCTCGTTGCTTGCGTTCTTGAGGACATAACCGAAAGAGCCGTCGGGAGGGACGATCTTCCAGAGCTGCCTGACATAGACCTCATCGGAGAAATTAGAGAGCATCACCACACCGGTCTCGGGCAATGCTTTGAGAATCTTCTCGGCCGCCTTGATTCCGGAGAGCCGGGGCATTTTGATATCCAGGAATATCAAGTCGGGCTTGAGCTTCAAGGAGAGATTCACAGCTTCCTGACCATCGGCCGCCTCGTGAAAGGGTCCGTGATCGCTGAGGCTCTCGGTAAGCAGCTCTTTGAGCCAGTTCCGGTCTCTTTGTTCGTCATCAACAAGCAGAATAGTCATTAGCTTTGTCCTTTGTCTTCCTTGCCGTTGGTTACCGGTATAGACAGTATCAGCTCGGTGCCGGTCTCGAAATGCTCGGGCTTGGTCCATTCCACCCGGGCTCCTATGAGCTGCGCTCTCTGGCGGATATTGAGGAGCCCATGAGAGTCGGCCCGAATCGCCCGGGGGTCGATACCTGTTCCATTATCCGCGACCTTGATCTGAAGATCTTCCTCTTTTAAACCTATTGATACCTCTACCTTACGTGCCCTGGAGTGTTTTTGCACGTTATTGAGCCCTTCCTGGACGATCCTGTAGAGCTGCAGCCTGGTCATGTCGCTGAGATGATCCGGGCTGTCTTCCTCGTCGGTATCAAGAAAACTGGTCTCGACATTCATGTCTCGCTCCAGGCTGACCAGGAGATTCTCCAGAGCAGGCTTGAAGCCCATGGTCTCGAGCACCGAAGGATGCAGATCATTGATTACCCGGCGCATCTCCACCACTGCCTGATCGAGTTTCTCTCTCATCTCCCGGGGAACCGGGTTGTCATCCATATCCCGGGTAAGGCGGTCGGCCATCCGGGCTACCGAGGAGAGGGCCGGCAGGGTCTCGTCATGGAGGTCCTCGGCGATTCGCTGTCTCTCCTGCTCAGCCCGGACCTGCATGGCTTCCCGGGCCTGGGCAAGCTCTTTGTTGCGCAGCCGAAGGTCGGTATCGAGATAGATCAGAGTGCCGAAGATATAGCTGAGCATGAGCACTGCCAGAAGAGGCAAAATCGGCACATGCACGAAGGCGAGCTGGAAGAGAAACTGGGTGGCGCAGACCAGAATCATCGAGATGAGCAGAAAGAAAGTGGTGCGGGTCCCCATCTTGAGCACTGATGCCAGGGCGCCAAGCGCTCCGCCTGCCAGAAGGAGAAGATGATGCAGAATATCCTGGGGGAAAGTATGGATCACCTGATTCTTGTGGATTGTAAGAACTGCATCGGCCTGGATCTGGGCATGGGTGACGTCCCGGTCCAGGGGCGTTCTGGCTCTGGGGGTGCTGTCCTGCTTCTGGGTGAAGCGCGAGCCGACGATCACCACCTTGCCCTGGAACGTTCCGGGAGAGACGACTCCCTCCAGGACGTCGGTGGTTTTGAAGGTGTCATATCTGGTGCCGGCAAAATTGATATAGAGAGGCAGATCCTTTTGCTCGAACCTGGGCATCTGGCCCAGGGAAGGACCGACGCCGCCTTTGCTCGCCATCAGACCGGCTACTGCTTTGGGCAGGGAATCGAAAATCTCGTGACCATAAGTATAGATCGGGCTCATGGAGCTGCCTTCCTGGGCTGTGACGATCATGGGCATCTGACAGACTAGGCCGCTGGGCTCGGCGAGCAGATGATCGTATGCGCAGGCGGCGCAGGCTTTGCGAAGCTGAGGTGAGGGAAAGTCGGAGGTGTCTTCGAGATTGCCCAGGATTGCCATTACGATATTGGATCGGAATCGTCTGAAAACCCGGACCAGTTCGGGATCGGCCCGGCCGCTCAGATCCATGTCCACCACCACCAGAAGGGGCTCGGCTTTCTCGATAGTGGCTATCAATCTTGCCAGCACGTTCTGCATGGGGGGTGGCCCGCCTTCCATGGGCTCGGCTTCCAGGTCGAACTGATCGTCGTCGTCGTAGGTGACGATGACGATCTCCTGAGAATGCGGAACACCCCAGATCTTGGAGTTGATCTCGTTGGCGACTTTGAAGCGCCATTCCAGAAGATTCAGTTCCATTGTGTCGAGCACGGGGGACTCCGCCAGAAGGATGGTAGCCAGGCAACCGGCGAGGGTGCCCCAGAAAAGACGCTGAAACAGAAGCCCGTCGCGTCCCTGTCTGGAAACGTTGGCGGGAAGATGGCGTTTCAGCGGCGCCAGGACTTGCCTCATAATTGTCACCGGAGGTTCACTCCAAGATTAGTCTAGCTTGGGGAATGCGGCATTCGAGCTGGGGAAAACCCCACAGATTTCATCTTATGACAAATACGGGGAAAACCCTAGTGTCCGGTCGGTCTTAACCGGGAGACAGGGATAGCCCCGGGGGGTATCTTTTAGTTATGAGTCATTGGTCCGTTGGGAGGAGCCCTGACTATGGGTAAGCGTGTCTCTTGTGCAGCAGCAGCATTTCTGGCTTCGGTGACCGCATTTGTCTACGGCACTCCGGCATCGGCCAATGGATTCATTTTTATCGATCCGGCTTTTCATCCGGCTCCGGTGATCCCGGTCACACCGGTAACCCCGGTGACTCCAGTCACTCCTGTGGATCCGGGTCGTCCCGGTACGCCTTCGCCCCGGAGACCGCTTCTTAGAGGGACGGTGAGCACCGGTCTGCATCTCGATCGCCAGGAGATCACCGTGGATATCAAGGACCAGGTGGCTCGTACCTATATCAAGCAGACTTTCAAGAACGACACCGATCGCGATCTTGCCGGCACTTATCTCTTTCCGCTCCCTCAAGACGCGACCTTCAGCTCTTTCACCCTGCATATCGATGGCAAGCCGGTAGAAGGACAGATCATGGCTGCCGCCGAAGCCACCGCCCAGTACGAGCAGATCGTCCGGAGCCTGGTGGATCCCGGTTTGCTCGAGTATCTCAACTATCGCACCGTTCGGGCCCGGATCTTCCCGATTCCCCGGCACGGGGAAAAGACCGTGGAGCTCGAGTACACCCAGATTCTGCCGGCCGAGACAAATATGTATAAGTATCGCTTTCCTCTCAAATCGGCAGGCTCCGACGCGGTGAGCGAAACGAAAATCGACTTCAAGCTGAAAGGGAGCAAGGGTCTGCGGACGATCTGGTCACCCACCCACGAGATCAAGACCGAAAGAGATGCAGGCAGTTCTAATCAAGCCAGGATCTCTTTTCTCAGCAAAGGCGATGTCCAGGAGAAAGACTTCCTTCTCTATTACACGCTCTCGGATAAAGAGCTGGCAGCCAATCTGATTACTCACAAGCTCAACGACGAGAAAGGCTTTTTCATGCTCACTCTCAGTCCACCTGTCAAAGGAC
>JAGQHH010000491.1 GCA_020431945.1 Cyanobacteria bacterium HKST-UBA02
TGAGACCGCCCTGCCTCTTTGCATTCTCGACGAATTCTCGAAGCAGCTCCTGGAGAATGCTTAGTTCCTGCTCACTTTGATTCTGATTCTGATTCTTTACCAGAGCCAGCAGGTATTCGATGAGGCTGCGCTCGAGATTCCTGAAATAAGGCTCGCCGGAGGTGGCGAAGATCGCCGAGATGGACCGGCCGGTGGCCTTTTCGATGAAGTCGTCGCTGTCGGCGAAAGGATAGCCGGTGAGCTTGCTCAGGGCCTTGCCGCAGCTTGTTTTGCCGGCTCCCGGCATACCGATGAGGAGCAGACATTCGAGCCTCTCAGCGCTCATGATTCAGTTGACGTTGGTGCGGGTGGGATTGAAGCCCCGTCTCTGGGCGATCTCGATCTTGTGCCGGGCGTCGAGCAGAGATGGATTGAGGACCAGGGCGGTCTTGAATGACCTGATCGAAGCAGGGTATTGCTTGAGATTGAGCTGGGCGATTCCCAGTCCGTAGTGGGCCGAGGCCATATCCGGAGAAAGCTTGATCGCTTCCACGAACTCGACGGCAGCGGTCTGGTAGTCGCCGGAGAGGGAGCACATCGTGGCGAGATTGTTGTGAGCATATGCCGAGCCGGGATTGGCAGCCACGGCGCTCTGGAAAGCCTGTCTGGCTTCGCTCAATTTGCCCTGATTGGCATAGATATTGCCCAGGCTGTAAGCTGCCAGGGCATTTTTCGGATCGAGAGCCATGGTCTTGAGATACTCTTTGCTGGCTTCATCGACTTTGCCGATACTCATCAGAACGTCGCCCAGCGCATTGTGGGCGGTGGCATCGTTGGGGTTGAGCTCGATGGTCTTCTCCAGCTCCTGCTCCGCGAGCCAGACATTGTGCTGGAGTTTGGCAGTGAGCGCCAGCTCCCGGTGGGCCGCCGCCAGGGCCGGTGCTCTATCGATGAGCCGTTTGTAGGCGTCGGTTGCTTCTTTGAGACGGCCTTCCTGTCTGAGGGAATTGGCCATGACCAGCATGGTGGCGGTCTCATGGTCCAGTCGCTTCGGATCTCCGGATTCGGCGGATTTTTTCGCGGTATCGTTGTCCTCACCGCTGGTGGTGGCGAGAGCAATCTCTCTGTCCAGCTCCTTCATCTGTCCGATCACTTTGTCGCTCCGGCCCAGCCGCTCATAGACTCGAGCCAGGCTGCTGTGGGCGGCGGCAAGCTGGACATTGATTGCCGATATGTCTCCTATACATTTTGCGGCCCGATCGAGATCGCCTCTGGCCCTGGCGCTTTCTGCCTCGCGTCTGAGTGAGCGGACGCTTTCCCGGGCTCTCGTGATCGCTTGATCGAAATGGGTGATGGCTGCCTGGTATTCGCCGAGCTCGAGATTGATAAGGCCGGCACGGTTATGGAGGCTGGGATCGTTGGGGCTTTCGCTCAGCTCTTTGAGAATCGCCCGGTTGCTTCGATCGAGCAGTCCGATATTGGCTTCAGGCATCGCCTGCCTGGCGCTCTTCTGGTCTTTCTTATCGGGCAGGGCAATCTGGGAGCGGAGATTGCTCAGAAGAGGCTGATAGAAATTGCTGAGCACCAGATCCGGTCCGGGGATTCCCAGGAATTTAAGAGGCAGGACCGGCACGGTGACCAGCAGGATGGCCACGGCTAAAATCAGCCAGGGACGTCTTATCGAGCGCCTGGTCCTGATGATGGATTTGGAGATCTGACTGTTGCTTGTCAAGATTATAGGCAGCGAGAGGGAGATTTATATATAAGAGATAACCATCGTATCCAGGGCACGTCAATGCGGTTTCTCCCAACTTTCTATTGTGATTATAGAGAGTTTATCTACTTGGCTTTGAAATACAGAATGATCAAGCCCAGAGTACCGATCACTGTATTGGGCAACCAGGCAGCCATCATCGGATGAATCCGACCGGCTTCGCCGAGAGCACCGGAAGTAGACTGGAGTACGTAATAGAGAAACACGATAACGGCCGAATAGATAAGACCGATATTCGAACGGGAGCGTCTGGCAAGAAGACCCAGGGGAGCACCGGCAAGAGCCACGATCAGGCAGGCCAGGGGCTGGGAGAATTTCTGGTAGAAACGCACCAGCAAGTCGTTGGTGACAGCATTAGATTCTTTCAGGGTGGCGATATGGGCGCCGAGCTCCCACATATTCATCTCAGTGGGCAGTACGGTGCCTGATTCCATGAGTTTCTGAGCATTCTTGACGCCGGGTATGCGCAGGCGCTGGAACTGCAAGATCCGGGTGATGTCGCTGCTGGCGTCCACCACATAGGTTCTGCCTTTTTCGAGGACCCATTCGCCGTGCTTGAAGATACCCTGGGAGGCGCTGATGATCTGCACCAGCTTGTTCCGGGTGAAGTCGAGAATGATGACGTTCTGGAGTTTTTCGCCGTCGAATTTGTCGACGAAATAAATGCGCTCGAGCTGGAGATTCTTGTCTCTCTGCATGTATGTGAAATTGGCGGTGCCGGAGGGCATCTCGGCTTTATAGAGAGCCAGGAACTCGAGCTTTTTGGAAGTCCGGTTGGCCACCGGCACGATGAGCTCGTTGAGACCGAAGCTCATGAAGCTGGTCAAAAGCCCGAAAAGAAGCGGGGCGATCATGATCCGGTAGAAGCTCACACCGCTGGTGCGCAGGGCGATGATTTCGGAGTCGCCGCTTAAACGGTTGAAGACCAGAAGGGTACCCAGGAGCACGCCGATGGGGATGGTCATGACGATGATCTCGGGAAGGTGCAGCCCGATGATCGAGAGAGCCAGGTCGATGGGCACTCCGGAGCGCATGATCAGGTTGAAGATCGTCTT
>JAGQHH010000492.1 GCA_020431945.1 Cyanobacteria bacterium HKST-UBA02
CCAAGCTCATCGCCGAAGCCTGGGACCCGGCCGGGCTCTATCAGGTCGGCTGGTTCGTCACCCGGGGCACACGCTTTGCCGAGTGGAACGGTCCCTTCAGAGACGATGTCCGCCGTTTCGTCAAAGGCGAGGAGGACTCCGTCCAATCCCTGGCTCACAGGCTATCGGGAAGCGATGACATTTACGGTCTCACAGACCGGGACCCGAGAAGAAGCATTCACTTCGTCACCTGTCACGACGGTTTTTCGTTAAACGATCTTGTCTCTTATAACGAAAAACACAATGAGGCCAACGGCGAGAACAACCGTGACGGTCATAACGGGAATTTCAGCTGGAACTGCGGAGTCGAAGGCGAATCCACGAGCGGAGCAGTGGAGGCGCTGAGAGTCAAACAGATAAAGAACTTCCTGACCATTCTCTTTCTTTCCCAGGGTACTCCCATGATCACCATGGGCGACGAGGTGAGAAGGACCGTGGGAGGCAATAACAATCCATATTGCCAGAACAACGAATCGAACTGGTTCGACTGGGACCTGCTCTCGAAAAATCGTGATCTATTCAATTTCACCAGGCATCTCATCGAGTTCAGCCAGAGGCTCCATCTGAATGCTCACAGCCATATTCTTCGTGAAGTGGACGGGCAAGATGACACGTCTATGGGTCTGCGCTGGCATGGAATCGAGAAGAACAAGCCTGATTTCAGCAGCTATTCTCACAGCCTCGCTCTCGAGATCAGAGAGCCGGCGGAGAATCAGTTTGTTTATGCGGCCTTCAACGCCTTCTGGGAGCCGCTTGTTTTCGAGATCCCCGATCCACCGGCCGGAGAGACCTGGCATAAAGTAATCGACACGGCTCTCGACTATCCGGGCGATATTGTCGATCTGAAAGCATCGCCGGCGCTTTCGAGCAAGTCCATTCCGGTCGATTCGCGCTCCACGGTGGTGCTGGTCAATACCGGCGGCCTTTCAGAATCCGCCAAGCGCTCCCGAATGACCCGTGACATGATGCGCGATCAGGGGATCACCTGGACCTCTCTGAAACGACCGGTTTTTCCTCCGGGCTGAGAACGGGATCAAGCGGGGCGAGTATTCTTTTATTCGGGTCGAAATAGAGAAATCGCAATATTGCTATTTTTTTGTTTTCTGCAATTCCGAAATTATCATCTTCCACCCACCGGTCTGGTCTTGATCGAGATGTCCGAGCCGTTTCCTTCCATCACGGGATTCTGCTCTGCATGGAAATCGGCTTTGACTTCCTCCGCCACTTTGCCTTTCATGAGCTCGAAAGCGGCCTCGAGATTGCTCGTCTTTTCGATGGACGACATGAGCCTGGCAGTAAAAACGCTATTCGGGTAACGCCGTGAATCCCAGGACTTTTCTCCGGCGCCACTTGAACGGAGGACTAACAATTTGCCACGGACATCGTCCCTCCTGAAATTCGAATCAAACAAGTCCTTCCGAATGGCCTCTTTATTGCCGCTGTTTGGCGCATCGATGATCAAAACGACTCGTTCGGAAGCAACACGGCTTTTAAGTAGATAGGGCAGGTGTCGAAAAGGTATCCCGGTTGCATAGAGATCTTCCATTTTGGTGTCGTGGGCTACAGCGTAGTTTTCCCGGTATGCGTCCAGACTGGCGGGGGTGCCGAATGTGGACAGGAAAATCACTACCAGATCGTCTTTTGAGGCTTTTCTGGGGAGCCAGCTATCGCCCAGAGGTAGCATTATTCCCTTACGGGTCGCTTTCTCATCGAGCAGAAGAAGAACATGATCCCGGGCGAAGTTGCATTCCCTCGTAAGAAAGGAAGCAAAGTCTTCGGCGTTTTTACGCGAATACTTCATCGTCGGTACCGAAGAATCGGCAAACTTGCTGATTCCGACCACCACTGCCCATTTGTCGGCTCTTCTTTTAGAATTACTGGTGTCAGCAGCAAGGGATACTTGTTGAGCCAGCAAGAAAATCAGAAAGAACACGGCGAGAGAGCTACGCAGATACAATTCGAGCATCAACCAGCCTCTTGTCAGGGTCTCGGGACGAGATAGATGTCTGCGGGGAGAGTATAGAGTGTACGCAGGGTGGCAAGGTCGTTTGCAGTGACGCCTTTGGGAAGCCTGCCGATACCACTCCTGTGGATCTCTATGGTCTCGGCGGTGGGTGCCATCAGGTCCGATGGCACCTGGCTGTGTTGCAGCCCAAAAGCATGCCCGAACTCATGAGCGGCTACATGCATGAAGAGCTGCTGTAGATATACCTTCTGGAGGGGATACTGCATCTTGGTGCGAAGCTGGATCACGGCAATGCTTCCGGGCAGCTGATAGGTCGTCAGACCGGCATGACCGCCGACCAGCTGCGGTGCCCAGAAAACAAGGATGTCGGCTATTTTTGGATCGTTGACCAATTTGTAGCTCAGATAACCTTCCTTGCGGAGCTGGTCCCATTTTTGCAGACCCCAGATGGCATAGTTGCGCATATCGCGATCGTAGCCGTCGCAGAGCTTCATTATCTGTCGTGCTCTTCCTGCAGCGAAGATCTTCTGGATAGTACCGAGCTTGTCGGGACCTGCATACTTGTCTTGAAGCTGCCAGCCATCAGACACGAAAACTCTCAGAGGCTCTTTGCTGGGGCGCCACCTGATCATTGCCTTTTGCTTCGAGGATAACTTTTTCACGCACGAATAGGGGCAGACACTCCCGAGCTGCTCGGCATTGGTCAGGAAGAAAGCCAGCGCCTGCTGATAATAAGCAGTCCCGGGTTCCGAGGAGACCAGGACCCTGGACATATACTTTCTTGCGTTCTCTGTATCACCGAGCACGATACGGCACAGGGCGGCATAGTAATTGATCGAG
>JAGQHH010000493.1 GCA_020431945.1 Cyanobacteria bacterium HKST-UBA02
CCTCAGAGCCCGCAAGATCATCATCGAGATGGACCGGGGCAAGAGCCCTTCAGAGGATCTCAAAGAGCTGGCCAAGATCGACTCGGACAAAGCCCGGGACCTCCATCTTCTTCTCTCGAGCATCTCTGCCCACAGGAAAGTGCCGCCGGAGCAGTTCAAGAAGCTCGAGACGATAGCCGGAAAAACCGTTCCGGCAGGGTGGTATCGCCAGATCGTCAAACTCCAGCTCTATAAATCCCTGGGCAAGAAAAAAGATTTCGAGAAGCTCCACCAGGACTTCCTGGAGAACTATATGTATTTCATGGTTCGTCTGGGGGTCCTCTTCGTTGTAGTCGGTCTGGCTGCCGTGGCTGGATTTTTCGTAATTTTGATCCAGCTCTTTTTCTTGAAGCGAAGCCCGACCACGGAAGCCGAGCGTGACTTGATTAGCGCCCCACCGGGCTGGACCTGGAAGACTGTTTTCGCTGTCTTCGCCGGTTGGCTCTGCGTGGAGTTCTTGCTCGGTCCGCCTCTCAAGGGGATTTCCAGCAACCTCGGAACCGTCGCTACCGAGCAGGGTGCGACCATGGTGGCCCTGATGACCGCCCTTCTCTATCTGGTCCAGAACCTCCCGGCTATCTTCCTGATCTGGCTTCTGGCTCTCCGGCCGAACAAGCTGCCTTTCATGGAGACCATGAAGATACGCTCGAAGGTAGGCAAGACCGGACCTTACAAACTAATCGCCGCCGGCGTCGGCACCTGGTATGCAGCCATCCCGATTATCATCGCCACGGTTTTTCTCGTCACCAGGCTGGGCTTCCAGGGATCGGACAATCCCATCGTCGCCATAGTCCTCACCGCCGCCAAGGACGCCAGCCCCTTCGGCGTCTTCCTCTTCATTCTCACCCTGGGAGTGCTCCCGGCTCTTGTCGAGGAAGTCCTCTTCCGGGGCTTCCTCTATACTTCGCTCAGACGCAAGCTCGGCGCTTTCACCTCCATCGTCATCAGCGCCGCTCTCTTTTCCCTGGCTCACCTTGATCTCGGCGGTGCCCTCCAGCTCTTCTGTCTGGGCTTCCTTTTCGCATTCATCTTCGAGAAGACCAAGAGCCTCATACCCTCCATGATCTGTCACTGTATGTGGAACTCAGGAATGTTTCTGATGGCAATGATGCTTTTCAGTTGACGATTTCAGCAGATTAAATGGGCATAGATCACTTGTCGGGACAGACAGGGATCCGCCTTCATGATACAAACCGGCCCGGGCCTCAAGCTCCAGTCCGATCCCCGAGTCAGGCGGGTCGGCTCCGAGGCGCTCTGGGTAGCAATAGCCATCGGCACGGTCTTCTCGGTTCTATGGATCCTGGTATCGGTTTTCGTGGCACCCTATAACCTTTACTGGGCACTGGTCATGGCCAGCGCCGCCATCGCCTTCGTGCTTCTCCTGGGCTTTACCGCCTACGGCTCGATCAGAGACGGCAGACGCAGATACTACCTGGAGCTCACCGACAGCGAAGCGGTCCTCACCGTCACCGATAGCCTGGAGAAGAAGAAGTTCACTCAGATGGTTCTCCTGGATGACATCATCTATGCCGAATATTATCCATATAGAGACTCCCGCTCGATAATCTTCCATACGTCATACGCCCGGATGGAAGTACCTCTCTGGCCTCTGCCCGGAATGGGTCAGGATGTGGTGGACTTTCTCGACGGTCGTGGAGTGCCAGTGGTAGACGTCCAGTCGGACGATCCCATACCGGACCCCGTCAGCTGAGCCCGAAAGCGCCCGCCCGGAGCCACTGCCTCTTTACCCGCCCGGAGCCACTGCCTCTTTTTCCCTCCCGGAGTCACCCGCCTTGGAACCACCGGACGAGATCCTGCGCCGCGCCGACCTGCTCTACAAGCAGCAGCGCTATGCCTTGGCCGAAGAGCATCTGGCCAGGGTCCTCGAGCAGGACCGGGACAACTCGCAAGCCCTGGGCTTGCTTGCTGCCTGCAGCGGCTGCCAGGGCAATGCGGAGAAAGCCATCGAGTTCGCCCGACAGGCAATCGCTATCGATCCGGAAGACGACTATTGCTACTACATCCTGGCCTGGTTTCTCCCATCCATGGGCAAAGACCGAGAAGCTCTGGAAGCAGCGAGGAGCGCTGTCAGAATCAACACCGAGCCTCACAACCTGTCGGTCCTGGCCATGTGCCATGTTACGCTCGACCAGCTCGACGATGCCCTGGCTGCGGCTCAGCGAGCTATGGAGCTGGACCCGACATGCAGAGAAGCCCTGCTGACCATGGCTCTTGTTCGCCGGGCGAGGCGGGAAGGCGAGGAAGCCGAAAAGGTCCTGCAACAATGTCTTGCAGTCCACCCGGACTGCGGGGAGGCTCACGAGGATCTGGCGTGGTGGCTGGTGAGCCGCCGGCAGACCAGCGAAGCATCGCGTCACTTCAGGACGGCATTGCTTATCGATCCGACCGTATCGACCAGGCGAGACGGACTGGCTGTCACCTTCCGTCTCGACGACGATATCTTCTTCGCTTACACCAGAGCATTCCTCTGGTGGGAAGGGAGGGGCTTTTTGATGAAACTCTCCACGGTGGCACTGTTTCTGCCCATGTTCTTCTACTTCGCC
>JAGQHH010000494.1 GCA_020431945.1 Cyanobacteria bacterium HKST-UBA02
GGTGGGTGGTGCATCTCTGGGTCGAGGGCTTTTTCGAGCTCTATACGACGATTATTGTCGCCTACTTTTTTCACAGTCTCGGAATGGTCTCGAAGCGCTCGGCACTCACAGTGATCTATCTGGATATCATTCTTTATCTGGGTAGCGGAATCATTGGCATTGGGCATCACTACTACTGGACTGCTCAGCCTGCCATCAATATGGCTCTGGGAGCCATGTTCTCGGCTCTGGAAGTGGTGCCGCTCACTCTTCTGACTGTCGAGGCCTGGAAGTTCATCCATCTGGCCAGGATCGAAGGCTCGATCAAGAATTTCTCGCACTACTGGGCGATGATGTTCCTGATCGCTGTCGGGTTCTGGAATTTCCTGGGAGCAGGTGTTTTCGGCTTCCTGATCAATCTGCCTATCGTCAGCTATTACGAGCACGCTACCTATCTGACTTCCAATCATGGGCACGCCGCCCTCATGGGAGTATATGGTATGCTTGCCGTTGCTGCGATTCTCTTCACCGGTCGCTATCTGATCAAGCCCGATGCGTGGAGCGATCGTCTGGCTTCTTGCTCTTTCTGGTGCTTGAATGTAGGACTTCTCTTGATGCTTTTGCTGAATATTTTTCCTGCCGGAATCGTGCAAATGGTGGCGAGTTTCAATCACGGATTCTGGTACAGTCGCAGCTATGAGTTTCTCAAATCTGATACATTTCAGATGTTCACATGGTTGCGGGTGGCAGGCGATTTGCTCTTCGTAGCCGGAGGCGTTATACCTCTGGTGGTTCTGATTCTCAGAGGGGCACTCTCGCTTCGCAATTCGAGAGAAGAGACAGGGAGAGCTTGAGTTGCCCAATTCGGACTTCTGGAAGAGAAATCAAAAGAAAGGTGTTCAAAAGGAGATCCAGCTCAACGCTGCCAATCTCGGGGTGAATCCCCGGGCTATGCAGATCTTTTATAACAGCTGTTTCGATGATGACGATGCTTTGCTTCCCTGGATAGATAATCCGGATGCCACTCCCGAGGACCTCGACTTCGCCAGGAGCGCCGGATTGATGCCGGAGCCTGTCGAGCTGGAGCATGACTTACTCGTATCCCGGGTGATCGAATTGCGTGATTCCACAGATGCGGCTTCAGTCTCCGGAGCCTTTGTGGAAAGTCTTGAATCCGGCAGGAAAGATACTCGCTCGGCCCTGGGCAGCTATGCTCATGCTCTGCACTTGAAGCCGCATGAATTTCAGGCGGACTCAGAAAATTTGTGCGCCGTATGTGGTGCCCGGAAGACATGCCGGATTGATCTGACTGCTTCGAGCTTTCGTCGCTTGCGCTGGGCCGGCAATGTCGAGCATGGGAATCTCGAGTATATATATTGCGATCTACTCGAATTCACCCGATTGAAAGCCCCGGTGCCATCGGAGAAAGCAACCTCAATATTGCGCCAGGTGCTCGACAGTCTTCGTAGGCTGCCTGAGTCTGCCACTCTTTCTGAGCTCAATAAAGCGCTGACCGGTGCTTTCAAATCGAACAAGAAGGAGCGTCAGGTGGTTCTCGAGATCCTCGGCTACGCCGGGGTTCTATCACCGTCCGGCTGTGACAGCTATCTCGACGACTGGGTGCCACCATCCAGTCACCGCGAGCCCACTCACTTCTATCAGAAAGAATGGCAATATCCCACAGCTCTCTGGACCGGCAAAGACGGGATCAACGAAGATGCCGTGCGTTTCTGGTTCGGCTCTATCTAAGCGATACTCTCAGGTTTCATACACCAGGGAGTCCGGCATGCTGGTGATCTTGTCTTTCAGTTTCTTGTTGTACATGTCGAAGGTCACCACGCAGAACTGCTCAGGGAGCTGCAAGTTGGCCAGGAGAAACACTGCGATCTCGTTGACCTCTTCCTGGTTTTTCATGGCTCCGGATTCCAGACCCAGAACCAGGAATTTGTATTCGGGCATGTACTCGACTACTTTCTCTGCAATATAGGCGCGCTTGATTTGATGGAAGTGTTTGAGAACCTCGGCTATATAATCCTTGTATTCTTCGCTTAACTGGTATTCGATCAATTCGTCGCCGGGGGTCACATTCTCACGTTCTTTCGAGGCAAGACCGCATTCTCTCTCGAATTGTTTGAGCTTGCCGTCATACCTCAGCGCCTCATTGCCTCTTCCCGCATCGGTGAGAAAGGTTTTTATCGCCGTGCAGCAGTCGCCGACCATAGAAATTCTCAGGCTCATTGCCTTTTCGAGATATGGGATCCCGGCTTCGTCTTTGTCGCCCAGACAGATTAAGCCGACTGAATAGTTAGCCACCGGATCATCTGGAAATTTTTCGACCATCTTTTTCCAGAGCGGCTTGGCTGCCTCATGGCCTTCCACCTCGCTGGTATGGTAAATAAATTCCAGGGTCTCCTCGGCGCTGAGCTCTTCTGAGGCTGCTTTTTGGTTCAGCTCTTCGCGCCTTTCCAGGGAGGCTTTGAGAGACTCGTGCCTGACCTGCCAGTACTCTTCAAGAGATGCCTGCCAGACTTCGCTCAGGCAATCGGAGATTTTCGAGCAGTTGTCGCCCAGGAGAACCTCCGCGGCGGACTTGCCCTGGGGAAGCGGGCTACTGAGTTCGTCTATGGCTTTCTGCGGATCCTCGCTGTATTTGCTGAGACAGCCCAGAGCTTCCAGCCGTTTGCGCAGGCTGGGGTGAGTATCGTCCCACTTTCCCTCCGCCTTGAGCGCCTGCTCCAGCCACCTGGCGCTTACTTCCCCGGGGACATCCAGCTTGCGGACATGATCCGAGACGAAAGAATAGACTCCGGCAATTGGCTTTTCAGTTTCTAGCGGTTTCAGGAAGATGCCCGGCCAGAAATGCTCGTTGATGTCGTTTCCTTTTAACTCCAGGGTGACAAGGGCGGACCCGAGATTGCCACTACCGGCGATGCGATCGGCATCGGCATCGGCCTCGAGCTCATGAGTCCGGGCAAGAGCCATGGTGTATGCATTGAACCGTGGTGCCAGGAATGCGAAGAAGCCGTAGAAAATCCCGTAGGCAAGGGGTGAGCTTTCTCTGAGATTGCTGAAGAGGTTGGACCATCGCACGCGCAATCCATAGATCCAGGCTTTCGATTTGCCGTGATTCCCTGATAAATGTCCCAGCTCGTGAGCAAGGACACCTT
>JAGQHH010000495.1 GCA_020431945.1 Cyanobacteria bacterium HKST-UBA02
TATTTCTTCTTCTGCTCTTCCGTGCCGAAGCGATAGACCGGCTCCTGGCAGAGGACATGCACGCCCAGGGAGCTCATGATCGGGACGCAGCGCCGGGCGAACTCTTCGTTGACCAGGCAGAAGCTCACATAGTCGCCGCCGGTGCCACCATAATCCCGGGGGAACGGCAGGGCGCCGAAGCCTTCTTGGCAAGCTTTCTCGAAGAGATCGCGGCGGAACTTGTTGTCCCGGTCCGAAGCGACGGTGGCTTCGATGTCGATCCCGGCGGCAAAAACAACTGCTTTGCGGAGCCAATCTAATTGCCCGGAACCAAACAGGGAGGCATGGTGGGCTTTGCTCATGGCTTTGGACTCTGGGTTCGACCTGGTTTTCAGCATTATTCTAATTACCTGTAAGACCCTATACTATAGCAGCACCGGGGAGGCACCTCGTTCCCGGTTGTCAGCCGGGAGTCTGCAAGTAAGTAAGGAACCGCAAGTAAGTAACTGTGAGCCAGGAGATTGCCAGCCAGCAAGTCATAAAGCCGCCGGTGATCAGCCGGGGCGATACCGTCGGCATCGTGGCGCCGTCCTCGCCTATCTTCGAAGAGGGCGATGTCGAGTTCACTTTCGAGTGGCTCAAGCGTCTGGGCTTGAAGTGGAAAGTGGGCAAGAACACCTTCAAGCGCTGGAGCGACCTGGCGGGCACCGATGAGGAGCGGCTCAGCGATTTTCACGCCATGTGGGCCGATCCTGAAGTGAAACTCATCCTCCCGATCCGGGGAGGAAACGGCAGCGTCCGGCTGCTTCCCCATCTTGACTTCGAGCTGATCAGAAAAAATCCGAAAGTGCTCATCGGCTACAGCGACATAACCGGTCTGCTCATCCCCATCCACCAGGAGACCGGGCTTGTCACCATGCACGGACCCACCGCCGGCTCCTTTTTCGAGAGCGAATACACCTATGAGAATTTTGTCAGGCTCCTGACCAGAACCGACCCCGGTGGCGAGGTCCCGGACCCGGAGCTGAAAGACGACTGGAACCCGGACTACCCTCCCTGTCGCATGGTGATTGCTCCCGGGCGCGGCCGCGGGCGGCTCACCGGAGGTTGTCTCACCCTGATCCGGCAGTTGATGGGCACCGCCTGGGAAATAGAGACCCGGGGGCGGATGCTCTTCATCGAAGATGTCGGCGAAGAGCCCCACAGCATCGACCGGATGATCACCCAGCTCGAGCTCGCCGGCAAGCTCAAAGACATCGCCGGTCTGATCGTCGGCGAATGTGTCTCCTGCCGACCGGGCAACAGCAAACGCAATGTCCTCAGTCTCAACCAGAGCGTCGAGGCCATGCTCCGGGAAAAGTTCGAAGGGGCGAAATATCCGGTCATCTACGGGATGCGCATCGGGCATTCCGCCGACAAATGCACCCTGCCACTGGGAGTGATGGCATCGCTTTCGGCTGACGGCGATATGGTGGTGCTCAAACTGGAGGAGTCGGCGACAAGCTGAGCCTGAGAACGAGTGAGAAAGCGAATTGAGTACGAGAACGAGCTGAGTAAATGAGAGAGCTGAGTAAATGAGAGAGCTGAGTGCAAGAGCGAGTCGAGCCGGAGCAAGACAAGAAGCTTAGTAGGACAAGAAGCTTAGTAGGACAAGAAGCTTAGGACGAGAAGCTTAATTGGACGAGAAACTGAGACGAAAAATAGACCGAGTAAGACAAGAAGCCGACAACAAAGATGACCGCCAGTAAAAACAACAACAATCTGCCTGCCGGAGGCGCGATAAAGAAGCCCCGGGCTCTCGTGCCCGGCGACCGGGTGGCCCTGCTTTCTCCGGCTTCGCGTCCAAAGAGTGTTGTGGATGTGGCCAGGGCCCGGGCGCTTGTGGAGCAGATGGGTTTCGTGCCGGTGACCGGCGAGCACGCCCTTGCCACCCACGGCTATCTGGCTGGAAGCGACGCCGATCGTCTGGCCGATCTGAATGCCGCCATCGCTGATTCATCCGTGCGAGCCATCATCTTTCTCACCGGCGGCTATGGCAGCCTCAGGCTCCTGGAAAAAATAGACTACCGGGCTCTGGCTGCCGATCCCAAGATTGTTCTGGGCGGCGACGAAACCACCTGCATTCTTCTTGCCATGCGCAAACTCGCCGGGCTTGTCACCTTCTACGGTGCCAATCTCGATCGGGTGCGCAGCCCCGGCGCCATCAAAGAACTCGAGAGCGTCCTGACAAGCAGTGCGGTCCTGTCCCCGTTGGCAGGCGATCGCGATGTCACCGCCTCGCGATTCTGTTTCGCGCCGGTAGCCGGCGAGAAAGTCACAGGCGAGATCACCGGTGGCAATCTCTCGGCTCTCTGCTCTTTGATGGGGACGCGATACCAGGTGGATACCGATGATTGCATTGTCGCCCTCACAGACAGGAACGAGCGCTATGACATTCTCGATCGCTGGTTCAGCAATCTCTATGTGAGCGGCCGGATGGAGCGTTTTGCCGGCATCGCCTGCGGTGAGTTCGAAAACTGCGGTCCCCGGGACAGCCGCAATCTGCTTTCGCTGGAAGACATGTTCGCCGACAGGCTGGAGCGGCTCTCCCTGCCATCCTGTTTCAACCTGCCCTTCGGCGAAGGACCCGGCTGCCGGATCCTTCCTCTAGGCATTCAGGCGAGCTTCGACGCCGGAGCCGGACGAATCGAATTTGCCGAGCCGGCGCTCTCGACTGGCTGACCCGAAAGGTTGGCCTGAAATTCGGTCTGAAATTCAGCCGGCGTCGGCGTCCAGGAGATCGGCTTCGAGACCGCCGCGCTCGCCTTCTCTTATGCTTTCGAAGGCAAGGGGAATGGCTCGCTCCAGGTCACCGGCTATGATACCGGCTTCGCCAATCTCCTGGGCAAGAATATCGCCTGCCCGGCCGTGGATATAGGCACCGGCGACAGCCGCCTGGAAGGGCTCGACTTTTTGAGCCAGGAGCCCGCCGATTATCCCGGAGAGGACGTCGCCTGAGCCGGCGGTGGCCATGCCGGCGTTGCCGGTGGGGTTGATATAGACTTCGCCTTCGGGGCTGGCTATGACGGACATGGAGCCTTTGAGAAGGACGGTGCACTGGAATTTTTTCGCCGCCTTGAGAGCAGCTTTTATCCGATCCGCCTGGACTTCGGCGACGGTTTCGTTGAGAAGGCGGGCGAGCTCTTTGGGATGGGGGGTGAGGACGAACATCTGGGACGCCTCTCCCAGACCGCACTTTTTGAGCGACAGGGCATTGAGCCCGTCGGCGTCGACTATGCAGGGGACGCTGATATGATCAACGAGCTTTGCCACCAGCTCGACGGTTTCGTCATTGGTGCTCAGCCCGGGACCGAGGATGACTGCCTGGACGCGGTCCACTTCATGTTTGAGGGTCTCGAAGGCCGCCAGGCTGAGGCTGCCGGCTTCGGTTTCGGGCATCGGCTTATAGACAAGCTCTTGAGACGGCACCAGAGGCAGTAGCGAACGGGCCACCGCCAGATAGCAGAGACCGGCTCCGCTTTTCAGCGAGCTCAGACCGGCAAGGAGCGCGGCGCCGGTCATCCCCAGACTGCCGGCGATGGTGAGGAGATTGCCGAAAGTGCCTTTGTGGCTGTCCTCCGGCCGCATGGGCAGGATCTCCCGCACGATATCGACGGTGGTGAGATTGATATCCGGCTCGCCATTGTGCAAATCGGGCAATTCAGGCAGTCCGATATCCACTATGGAAAGAGCGCCCTTGAGGGTGGTGCCCGGATGGGCGATAAGCCCCGGTTTGAGATAGCCGAAAGTGACGGTCTCATCGGCGCGCACGGCAGCACCGAGGATCTGACCGGTGTCCGAATTGATCCCGGAAGGCACGTCGATGGAGATCACCCGCTTGCCACTGCGGTTGATGCTCTTGATCACACGTTTGTAGAAACCTTCTACCTGGCGATCGAGCCCGGTACCGAATATGGCATCAACGATCAGAGAAGCGCCCAGAAAAACGCCATCGACCTCCGGATCGGAAGCGCTGAATACTTCCGAGTAACCAGCCGATTGACCCTCCGAGTCTGAAAGATCATCATGAACATCATCGAGGGGCAGGAAAGCTTCCTCTGTGAGAGCGGCGATATCGACGTCGAGGGATTCTAAGATGCGCAGATTGACATTGCTCTCCTGGCTGGCGAACTGCACGTCTATTTCGTCATCGAAAGAGCCCTGCCCGGCGTCTTCTTCACCGGCGCTTTTACTCGAGGTCGCACCCGAACGCGCACTTGAAGTCGCAGTTGAACGCGCACTTGAATGTGCACCCGAACTCGCACTTGAGCTTGAGTTTGAACTCGAACTTGCGCTGGAACCTGCACCGGCACCGGCACTCGCTCTCGGGCTCGAGCCGGCTTTTGCGCCTGCTCCGGCGGTAGCCGCCGCGACCATTTGCTTTGTGGTGTGAATCACCCGAACCGAAACCGGGATGCCCCAGAGAGCCAGGTACCTGGCAACCACCAGTCCGTCCCCGCCGTTATTTCCCTTGCCGCAAACCACCACCACCTGACCGGGGCTCTCCTGCCAGAGGCGCAGGGTGCGGATGGCGGCGCCCCGGCCGGCAATCTCCATGAGGACCTGACCCCAGTGCTCGCCGCAATTGGCGATCCATTCGGCTTCGAGGCTTCTGATCTGAGCTGTGGTTGGGATTCGCATAAGGCACTAGATTAGCAGAAACAGGGCCGGCGCAGCCATTTATTTACCGGCAGGTTTTTTCGGCGGTCGCACCGTGGGCGGCTTGAAATAGAGAAAAGGCTTCACCGCTCGTTCGTATTCTCTGGGACCAATGAGGTTGTGATAAAGAAGATACCAGTAGTATTCAATATATTGACTTCTTCTGTCCCGGAAATCATAGATACCCCAGAGAGGCACCACCAGAGTCTTCTGATTGATCCCGCGCTGGACTTTCAGGGTCTTGCTCTGCCCGCGGTAGCCGGTGAGAATGTGATAGATGTTTTTCATGTCGGCAGCTGAGATCCTGCGCCCGTTCACTTCGACGATTTTGTCTCCGGGTTTGAGACCGGCATATTGAGCCGGGCTGCCCCGGAGCACCTGGTAAACCTCCAGGGTGCCAGTGAAAGTAGCCACCACCAGCACTCCCAGGGTGCCGTGTTTCAAGAAGGCTTCGGCAATGAGCGATCTCTGCTTTTCCTCATCACTCTGGGCCACGCCTTGCTCGAGTTCTACTTTTCCTGAATCGCTCACTTTCCCCTCGAGGACTTTCTTCATCTGGTCCAGAGATGGAACGATGGCCTGAAGCGCCGGGGTCGGCCCGGACTTGGAGCTGACGTCGATGAAACCCTGGAGCGGCTGGTCATTGTCCTGATTCTGATTCTGATCCTGATCCTGATTCTGATTCTGGTCCTGATTCTGACCCGAATCATTCCCTCGGGCTCGGTCTTTGTCGCTGCCGTTGCAAGAAGACGGCGGGGCAAACATGTCGTACTCGAAAAGCACACCGCGTTTTTCAGAAGGTGCCAGAATATAGTTGCGAGGCTTGTTGTCGAAAATTGTCGATGATGCCTCACTTGCATCACCGGCAGGCGAGACCGGCTCGGCCACGGCAAATCCAGGTGCGAGCAAATTGGCTAAGAGACAGGCAAGAAGACTGACAGAAATCGGAGCTGAAAGGGACAGCCGGAGCAGACGAGAGAGCAGTGGCGTTTTTTGCTGCATCGGCTACCAGTTTAGCCCATTGACACAGATAAAATACAGGAAAAACCATGATCAGGTTGTTCTGAGCATGGGCACCGGAAGCAGTGGCGCTTTCGACTACTCAGTCTTTTTTGACCACGACACAGCGGACCTGATGACCGGCGCTTTTCTCTTCGAGCTCAGGAATCTCAGCCAGGCAGCGGTCCTCTACAAGAGGGCAGCGACCGGCGAAGCGGCAACCGGAAGGCAGGGAGATGAGGCTGGGCGGTTGTCCTTCAATCGGTTGCAATCGCGTCGAGCCCGGTTTCGGCACGGACTGCAGCAAGCCCACAGTATATGGATGCTTGGGACTGGCGAAGAGCTCTTTCACCGAAGCTCGCTCGACTACAGAACCGGCATACATGACCGCCACATAATCGCACATCTCGGCCACCACCCCCAGGTCGTGGGTGATCAGGAT
>JAGQHH010000496.1 GCA_020431945.1 Cyanobacteria bacterium HKST-UBA02
TGACGCCGCCTGCATTGGCAAGGATGTCAGGGACGACCATGACACCGCGCTCGTGCAGATACTTGTCCGCCTCCGGGCTGGTGGGCCCGTTGGCGCCTTCCACGACGATTTTGCAGTCCACTCTCTCGACGTTGTCTTCCCGGATCTGGTTGCCCAGGGCCGCCGGGATGAGAATGTCGCAGGGGATGGACAGGAGCTCTTCGTTGGTGACGGTCTCGCAGTTGTCGAAACCTTCCACCCGCTGCATCTCGCTGGTGTAGTTGAGGAGTCTAGGGATGTCCAGGCCGTTCTTGTTATAGATACCGCCGTGCACATCGGAGACGGCGATCACTTTGTAGCCGGAGTTGTGCAGATATTTGGCGGCGATGGAGCCGACATTGCCGAATCCCTGAACCACCACCGTGGGTGCTTCGATCTTGAGACCCATATGTTCCACCGCTCGCTTGGCGCAATAAGCGACGCCGTTGCCGGTGGCTTCGTTGCGACCGAGGGAGCCACCGATGGAGATCGGTTTGCCTGTCACCACCGATGGGACCGTATGTCCGACATTGGTGCTGTAGGTGTCCATGATCCATGCCATGGTCTGCTCGTTGGTGTACATGTCAGGAGCCGGGATGTCTTTATCCGGACCGAGGAGGTTGATGATTTCGGAGGTGTAGCGTCTGGTTATGCGCTCTTTCTCGACCGGGGAGAGCTTCCATGGTTTGCAGCGGATACCGCCTTTGGCGCCGCCGTAAGGCAGTCCCATGAGGGCGCATTTCCAGGTCATCAGCATGGCCAGGGCGGAGACTTCGCCGAGATTGACCTCGGGATGGAAGCGGATGCCGCCTTTGGCGGGTCCCAGGGTGACGTCGTGATGGACTCTGTATCCGGTGAATGATTTCACCAGGCCGTCGTCCATGCGGATCGGGATGGAAACCATCAGGGAGCGTTTGGGATAGCGCAGACGCTCGTGAAGCTCCAGGGGCAGTCCCATTTCGAAGGCGACTTCATCGAGTTGACGCTGGGCTCTGAGGAATTCCGGAGTTTCACACTCCATTGTCGGAAGTCTTCCCGGTTCCGACACTACAGTCACCATATCTGGCCTCCTCCGTTTAACGGAATTGAAATGACTAATGGCCAACATATGTTACGGCAAAGGACCCCTCGTATGGGCTATACAAGACATACAGAGCCCTTTAAAATTTTTTCAAAGGATGTCTTTCTCACAATTGCTCACTTCCGCCCTGGTTTGTTGTAGGCGGATTGCTTTTGTTTCTGGTACTGCCCCTGGTGCTGTATATGGTATCGCTTGAGATCCGCGGTGCCGGGGGTGAGTAAAACAGTCCACGAAGTTAGTATTATTACCAGGATGAAACTGTCACCCCAGACAATCCTCAATGTTCTCCTTGTCTTCGTGCCCCTGCCTATTCTGGGCAAAATGCTGGGCTGGCCGTCTCTTGTCATCTTTCTCTCGGCCTGTCTCGGCATAGTGCCCCTGGCCGGACTCATGGGCAAAGCCACCGAGACCCTGGCGGATCGGGTAGGAGCCGGTCTGGGCGGCTTCCTCAATGCTACCTTCGGCAATGCTTGCGAGCTTCTGATCGCGCTATCCGCCCTGCGAGCCGGGCTCACCGATGTGGTCAAGGCCTCGATCACCGGCTCGATCATAGGCAACATCCTGCTCGTGCTCGGTTTTGCCATGCTCGCCGGGGGCTTCAAATACAAGACCCAGTATTTCAATCGCACCGCCGCCACCACCTCCGCCACGCTCCTCGCCCTGGCGGCAGTCTGCCTGGTCGTGCCGACGGTCTTCCACTATTCCGGTCCGGACGTCAGTCACGATCATGAAGACGACCTGGCGCTTGCCATTTCTATCGTTCAGCTCCTGGTCTATCTGGCCAGTCTCTATTTCAGCTTGAAGACTCACAAGAATCTCTATGTTCGCGAAGTGGACGACGAGGTTGCCGAAGGGCTGGGCACCGAGGGCTGGGGTATGAAGATCAGCATTGCTGTCCTGGCTACCGCCACCGTCCTGGTGGCGGTCCTCTCGGAATGCCTGGTGGGAGAGGTGGAGCATGTCGCCCATACTTTCGGGATGAGCCAGATCTTTATCGGTGTCATTCTCGTGGCCATCGTCGGCAATGCCGCCGAGCACTCCACCGCTGTTCTCATGGCCATGAAAAACAAGATGGATCTCTCCATCAATATCGCTCTCGGCTCCTCCAGTCAGATTGCCATGTTCGTGGCACCGATCATCGTGCTCACCAGCTTCGTCATCGGCAAGCCGATGGATCTGGTTTTCTCCGAGTTCGAGGTGATGTCGGTAGTTGTATCGGTGATTATTCTGCCCTTCGTGGCCACCGACGGGGAGTGCAACTGGCTGGAAGGCGTGCAGCTCCTGGCTGTCTATGCTGTTCTGGGACTGACCTTCTTCTTGATCTAGGAGCCCTGCGATGCCCGAATTGCCCGAGGTCGA
>JAGQHH010000497.1 GCA_020431945.1 Cyanobacteria bacterium HKST-UBA02
CAGCGCCAATGATCATGGCTTGCTGGTTGGTGATCTTGTGTTTCTTCTGAATCTGGCGGAGCTGCTTCACCGGCTTCGAGGCGAGAATCGGGTTGCTGGGCTCTTCTTCCGGGGGCGGTGCTTCGATCACGGTACTGCAGGTCTTGCATTCGCCATACTCGGCATTGACGGCAAAGCAATTGGGGCACTGGATGCGCTCCCCTTCCGGCGGCTCTTCTTCTTCGGAGGTGGCATCCATGGTTCGCAGGGTGCCGACACCCTCGGCTTCTTCACCGGCACCTCCGGAACGGGATTTCCTGGTGCTCAGGTCGAGAAGGGCTCCCATCCACATGAACTGAAAACATTTAACCGGCGGAGCAGGCTGGCCCGGCTTGAGGACCTGGGGACCGCTGTGGATCCCGATGAGCTTGTAGTCCTTGAGAATCAGGGCGCCATTGACGTCATTGGGGATTTCGATGGTGTGCAGCATGTTCTTGGGCTGCAGCGAGTTGGCCACCCCGAAGAAATTGCCTTCCAGCCAGGTGGGCTTGCCCGAGGACGGGTCGAGATAAAAGGCTTGCAGCGGATCCCAGGGGTGCACCTCGAAGTCGGTGTGCGAGATCAGGGGATCGCCAATGACACCGGTACAGGGAAATGGTGTCAGGCGGTTTATCTGAGAGATCACGCCACGGTTGACGAGCTCTCGGATAGCGATAAGGACCGTATAAGTGTCCACCCCGATTTTCAGAGGAGTCTTGTCCAGGGTGAGATAACCGTCCAGGGATAGCCAGAGCGGCTCGACCATCCACTGAATCTCTTCGGATGCGGCGCTCGGGTCGAACTGCTGCACCACTTGCTGGTAACGGGCGTCTTTGCCGCCGAGCTGCTGGTAGAGATTGGGGATCTCCTGGGCTCGCCGCATGGCTTCGTAGCACAGGTGATCCGGCGGTGTCTGGACATCCGGAACGTCTCCCCAGGCGATATTGGCACCCGGTCTGAAGGCGAAACCCACGGCAGGCTGCCGGTAGACCAGCTCGCAGAAAGCCATCTCGGAGGACATCACCTGCTTGTAGAAGACTTTCAGGATGCCGCCCCGGGCCATCAGGAGGTTCGCCACCGGGATATTGCGAGAATCGTAGAGAGTGAGCAGACCCTCTCTGCCTGATTCGACGATGGTATTGACGATCTGGACGAACTCGGCGCCCCGGAGATTGCCGGAGGCTTCCACGCCCTCGCTGGAGAACGGCAAGGAGAGAGCCCGGTTGAGCTCGGCTATACGATCCTGGCTCATGGAAGCTGGCGGGTTGTGGTCAATGACCAGCATCGCCAGGTCGTTCATGAAGGAAGACATGGTTTCGGCGGGGGAACCGGTCTGTTTCAGATACTGAGCGCGGGCTTCGACCTTGTCGAAATCGTTGTGCAGGTGAACGGTCTTGACCGCCAGGCTGGCATCAGGGAAGGGAAATTTGATTTTGAGCGCCCAGGGAGCTTCCACATAGTGAAACACCTCAGAAGCGCAGGTGACGGCACGGCTTTTGGATACCAGAAAGGCCATTCCGAGGCGCTTGGGCGGATCCACCGCGGTATCCATGACATAGCCGATGGCATTGGAGAATTCTTGTTCTAGATGCTGCATATCCCTGACTGATTAAGAGCCCTCGGCTCGTTATACCATAATTATGATCTCAAGATTCCCAGGCTGAGGCCCAGCCTAACCGGTTTGCGGCAATGTCGCGTTCATCCAGCTTTACGTCCGGGCAGGCTGGGCTCTCGGGGGTCCGTCGTCAAGGAGCCCGAAGCAGATTTATCTGCCTTTCCCGGTGCTCTCCGGTGCCCCTTTCAGGACCTGACCCCGGACGTTTTTCAGCCATCCGGGCAGGCACCAGTTGCAGGGCTTCTGACCGGCTTTCTCGGCTTCTTCCCTGGTCTTGAAAAAGACTACCCGGCTGGCGTCCATCTTGGCGGCAAACTCGCAACCGGGCTTATGGAACTTATGCGAGAAAGTGTTGCCGACGAATTTATAGCCGCTGCCTGATGTGGTGCTTTCCGGTGCCTTGCCTGTGGGCTCGGCTCGAGCCGCCAGGCTGAGATCCGGGGAGAGCACCGACAATAAGATAAGCAGCGCGAAGATTTTGACGAGCATGTCTCGATTTACCTCGGGGGGCGATCTGTGATACACAATGGTTATGACTGCCAACCCAGCTGAAGTAAACCCTGTGCTATCAGGCAAAAAGGCGCCGTACTGCCAAGACTCGGCTTTGCTGACCGACCTTTATCAGCTAACTATGGCCTATGCCTACTGGAAGAGTGGAAACCGCGATAAGGAGGCTGTTTTCACCCTCTCCTTCCGCAAGAATCCTTTCCAGGGAGGTTTTGCTGTTTTCAGCGGTCTCAATCAAGTCCTGGAATATGTCTCCAACCTCCATTTCTCCAGCGACGATCTGGCCTATCTCGACACGCTTAAAGCCCGGGACGGGTCCAGGCTTTTCGATGGCGAGTTCCTGGAGTATCTGAGTGATTTCCGCTATGACGTGGACATCGACTGTGTACCTGAAGGCACCATAGTTTTTCCCCACGAGCCCATTTTGAAAGTCCAGGGACCGATTATCCCTGCGCAGCTCCTCGAGACCGCCCTCCTGAATCTCGTCTGCTTTCCCACCCTGGTAGCCACCAAGGCTGCCAGAATCAAGCTAGCGGCCGGCAACAGACCGGTCTTCGAATTCGGTTTGCGACGCGCCCAGGGTCCCGACGGCGGGCTCACCGCCAGTGTCGCCGCTTATGTAGGCGGCTGCGACGGCACATCCAACGTGCTTGCCGGGAAGCTCTTCGGCATACCGGTAATGGGCACCCATGCCCATAGCTGGGTCATGTCCTTTTCGGAAGAGCTCGAGGCTTTCACGTCCTATGCGCGCTCGCTGCCCAACAACTGTGTTTTCCTGGTCGACACGTACGATACTGTCAGTGGTGTCAAAAACGCCATCGAGGTCGGCAATCTTCTCAAGGAAGAGGGTCATGAATTACTGGGCATCAGGCTCGATTCCGGCGACCTCGCCTATCTCAGTGTCGAGGCGCGCCGTTTGCTCGATGAGGCCGGTTTCGAGAATGCCTCGATCATAGCCAGCAACGATCTTGATGAGGGCGTCATCACCTCCCTGAACGATCAGGGGGCTGCCATCGACATCTGGGCGGTGGGAACGAAGCTGGTCACTTGCGATCCACAGCCTTCCCTCGGCGGTGTCTACAAGCTCTCTGCGGAGCGCTCCGCCGGCGAAAAGAGCTGGCGCCGCTGCGTCAAGATATCGGAGCAATCCATAAAGACTTCCAATCCCGGTCTCCTGCAAGTGCGTCGTTTTCGCTCGGGCTCAGGGTCCGACTCCGAATTCATCGGGGATATGATCTTCGATGAGGAGCTGATTCAGGGACACGAGTGGTTGATGGTGGATCCGGTGGATTTCACCAGGAGAAAGAAAGTCACCGCCGACATGCATTACACGGATCTTCTCGAACCGGCCTTCCGCCGGGGCGAGCCTGTGAGAGATCCCTGCAATCTCGCCGATGCCCGGGATTCTGTTTTGAGCCAGTTAGGTGGTTTCCACTCCGGTATCAAGCGATTGCTCAATCCGCACCAGTATCCCGCCGGTCTCGAGAGCACGCTCCATGCGTTGAAGACCGAGCTCATATTGAAAGGCCGGGAGATCTAGAGCTCTTCGAATCAAGTTCTAGCGGGCCGGGTGCCTGCGGGCGAATGGGACTACGGCGGCGGTGGCGGGCATGGTCATTTTCTTTTCGATGCCTTTCACCCAGGTGCTGAGAAATTCGAGGTGGCAGCGACCCCGGTCGCTGATCCTGCTCTCGTTGGCTTTGAGCTGACGGTAGTATTTGAGCAGAGCGGTGAACAGACGGAAAACCGATTCAGTCTCGGTATCGCCATAACAGTGAATGCCCAGCTCCGGAACACCGACCACGCAACGACCATGTGCCCTCCATAATCTTGCTGAAAGAAGCCCATCGCTGAACGGCAATGCTACTTCTCTTGGAGGACAGGTGTCGCCTGATTTCATACTGATAGTCGCTGTTTTCAGTTACGAACTCCTACCAGTATAGCTCTAAATCCGATGGCGTCCAGTATTTATTGCGATTGTGAGCGGATTTGAGGCTGTCTTTGGTATTGCACACTACAAATAGCTAGCCGACAAGCTCCAGGGCCTGCGACAGAATCCCTGATGGAGAGTCGACTTTCAGCCAGTGCATGTGCTCGTTCGCCCGGAACCAGATGAGCTGTTTTCGGGCAAGCTGGTAGTTGTGTCTGACACAATCTTCCACTGCCTGATCGTAAGTGAAACGACCTTCGAAATACTCGATGAACTGTTTGTAAGTTACGGCATTAACCAGGGTCCTGGTGGGTCCGTAACGCTCGTAGAGCATTCGGCATTCTTCCTCGAGACCGATCTCGATCTGCTCGGCTAGACGCTTTTCGATCCGGCTTCTCAGTACAGCCCGGTCGTCGTAGTCGAGACCGATCCAGAGCACATCGAAAGGCACCGGCTCCATAGTAGTCGCCTGGGAAAAAGGCATGTCGAGAGCGATGCTAACCTCGATGGCGCGGATCAGGCGGAAACGATCGTTGATTCCGATTTTTTTAGCTGATACCGGATCCAGGGCTTCCAGCCTGGTCAGGAGAACCTCGTTGCCTTCCTTTTCGGCCAGCTCTTTGAGATTCTCTCTCAGCTCCTCATCCGGTGGCACCGCCGGTATCGAAAGTCCTTCCAGAAGCGCCCTGGCATAGAATCCCGTTCCCCCGCAGACGACCGGCACTTTTCCTCTGGCGAACAAGCCCTCGAGAATCTCGCCGGCGTCTTTCTTATACTGTCCGGCGGTATAGACCTGGTCAGGCTCGATGATATCGAGCATGTGGTGCTCGATGCCCTGCCTCTCTTCCATGGTCGGCTTGGCGGTGCCGATGTCCATGTATTTGTAGATCGTGCGTGAGTCGCAGCAGATTACTTCGCCGTCGAGCCGCCGGCTGAGTTCGATCGATAGTGCTGTTTTGCCGGAGCCGGTGGGCCCGACCACAGCGATGACAGTGCGACTGGGAAAGCTCGAGGTCACGTCAATACGAAAATGCCAGACCCTGAAGAAGAATCAGAACCGGAACAGCGAACATCCAGAATCCGTAGATCAGGGCGAGCACCGGTGGCAGTGTCAGACCGAGAAGGATGAGTTTGAGATTGCTGGCTTTGAGAGCGACTTTGAATGAAAGGAATTCGAGCAGCAAAAACCACAGGTTCGGGATAACCATGAGCAAGATCTCCGCCTGTCCCAGGACCTCGCTGAAGCAGCTGATCGGAGCCTGCAGGATGAGAATGGTGAAGGGCAGCCCGGTGAGCACAAGAGATTTGCGCCAGCTCATGCCTTCCACCCCGAAAGCTCGGCAGAGACCGCGCAAGATAAGGGCGAAAGCAATCCAGGTGACCATCCCCTGGGCTATAGCCAGGACCAGAAGAAGCGCCGAGCCGGCAAGCGAGTGAGGCGTCCCTCGCGAGAGCCCTACGATAGTCAGAGCCAGGGTGACCATATTGAAGATACGAATGGCGTTCTTCTTGATCTCGTCTTCGCTTGATACTTCATCGAGTCCGCTCAGGGTGGCGAGAGGCTCGACGATGATCCCGTGGATCTCGTCTATGAAAACCGGATTACCGGGAGCTTTCTCGATAGCCTCTGTGGTCAAAGCAGCACCTGTTTATTGAGCGAGCCAGAGGGGCTGCTGGTAGAAGCGCGAGCGCAGGGAGAGAGGAAGAACCTCTTCGATGATATTGGTCTCCGGTTTGAGAACAGCGGCGCGCGACTCGAGCAAGATGGAGAGGAGTCCATCGGAAGAGCCATAGTCCACCGGCAGATCTTCCTCGAGACCGTAGCGCTTCTTGCATAGACTCTGGAGCTCGATGATGGCGTCGGACTGGGTGCCCAGCTTGTCCACTAGCTTGAGCGCCAGGGCCTGTCTGCCGGTATAGACTCTTCCGTCAGCCAGCTTGCGCACTTCTTCTTTTTTGAGATTGCGACCTTCGCTGACGGCGGTGACGAATTGATCGTAGCTGTCATCGATGAGGTCTTGAAGAATTTTTCGCTCGTCATCGGTCATCGGCCTGTACATCGAGGTGATGTCCTTGAAAGGACCGGATTTCACGACCTTGGGTTGCACACCGACCTTGTCTGCAAGATCCTTGATATTGATCATCGACATGATCACGCCGATGGACCCTGTAAGGGTCCCCGGATTGGCATAGATCTTGTCCGTGGCGCAGGCGACGTAGTAGCCGCCGGAAGCCGCCATATCACCCATGGATGCCACCACCGGCTTCTGCTTCTTGAGCTTCTTCACCGCCGCATTCAGCTCCTGGGACGAGCCAACTGTGCCTCCCGGAGAATTAATCCGGAGGAGGACTCCTTTGACTTTCTTATTGCGACCGGCTTTCTCGAGCTTGCGCACCGTGGATGATGCCCCACGCGAGAGGGACAGGACCGATTCTCTCTCGTCGTCGGCGATCACGCCTTCGATATTGATCACTTCTATGCGATCGCTGAGCTTCACGGCCCAGCTGCTCTCGCTCACCCCTTCGTCGGGAGATGGCTTGCCGCGCTTAGCGAAAAGCCCCACGGGAACAGCGACCACACACAACCCGATGATCATCCAGACGATCCAGGCTTTTTTATTTTGTTTTTCAGGCATCAGATCAAACCGTTGTGAGGCGCCAGCCTAGAGATTTTTCGAGGCATCCGGAGGCTCGGCGATCATCGTCGTCGGCTGGCTTTCTTCCGGGTTGACGATTTCGGGATGGAGCTTTTTCAACTCTTCGTCGATCTCGCCGTCGAGCTTCTGCACGGCTCCGGCGCCGGCCATGTCGATGAGTCCCTGCCGCAACATGGAGAGCTGGGATCCGACATCCTCGATATCGCGTTGTTGCTTCTTGAGAGTGTATTCGATCTCGATCTGCTTGGCGGAATCCTGGCTGCCTCTGGTGGCAGCGGCCATGCGCTTGAGGTGCTCGAAATCGGAATTAGCGGTGAGCAGGGTGGTGTGCACTCGCTTGTAGTCGCGGAATTTGATCACGAGCTTGTCGGCAGTGTTCCGAACCATATTGAAGAGAAACATGGACTCGGTCTCGGAAAGCCGAGCTTTTTTGGCTACCTGGCTTTCGCGCATATTGAGGAGCTGGGCGAGGGTATTGGCTCCGAGGTTGTTTATGGCGTAGGAGCCAGGAGTCGGGTTCATCGCCGTCACGGCGCTCATGGCTCCCATGGCTGCGGTGCTCACGGCTCGCATCAAGAGGGTCACGGTGCGTGAAGGATCGCTGGCCGGCATGAGTTTCTGCAAGACGAACTGGATATCCGGGGAGCGGGTCAGGGTCGCTTCCCATAAAGCTGTCAGTTGTTGCCTCTCGATCTCACGTACTTCATCGATCTTGTTGGCGGTCTCGTCTGCCGACTCGAGAAGTGGAAGGGGAACAGCATTGACGGTATTGGCCTGGTCCACGGCGCTACCGCCAAGACCAGATACGCTCTGACTCTTGCTGCCTTTGACGCTGGTTGGGGCGAGAAGACCTTGCTTGCCTTCCAGGGGACCTTTGGGGATGAATTGATCGGTGGTGACGGTGGCCTTCAGGGCCTTGCCGTCGGTGGAGTCTGCCTCACCGGCTTCATCGGAGGGCGCCGTGGCGGCGGGCTCGCTGGTATTGTCCGCGGTGCTCTGGTCGAGGCTGATGGGCGAGATATCGACTTTTTTCTCGGGCTCCGCTGGTGGTGTCACTTCCGGGATGGCGTCGAGGTCGATTTTGTCGTTGACCGGCATCTGCAGGGAGGCCTTATTGCTGCGGCCCACCGAGAATGCGGACACCGGCATGAGGCTGCCTGCCGAGAACGCCACGGCGGTGGCGGCGAGGACCACCCGGTAACCATTGGACTTGCGGCTGTTAGTAAGGATCGTCATTAAAAGAGCACCTTTTCCGAATTCCTTTCATGAACACCGATAGATGTGGAACGGCATCGATCGGTGCCCGCAAACCACGTCAATATACCATGCCGGTATCTCTTTGAAAGTTACCATTTGTCAATCTGTAAGCGGCTTTGAGCCCTCCGGGCAGGCTGGT
>JAGQHH010000498.1 GCA_020431945.1 Cyanobacteria bacterium HKST-UBA02
CGCCCTCCTGTTTACAAGAGATCAGTGGGCACAACCCGGAATCTACTCTTGGATACTCCGGGGGTTTCCAGCACCCGGCCTCGATTTCAGCCTGTCACTGCCGGCTTGGCCACCTACTGTTCTCTTGGCATCACAGCAATTTCTTAAGCTAGCGGCAACTGCGATAGCCTGAATTGGCGCAGGTTTTCAAGAACAGATCGGCAAAGGTGTACGAATTACTAGATCTTACCGTAGGTATCAAGAGAAGAAGGAAAAGCAAGGGCGGTAGCTTGCTTTTCCTGTAATCGAGCGTATCAACCAGCTTATCTGGTGATCCGGAACTCGTCGATGATTCGACCGCTTGTGGAGACCTGCCTGATCACCAGCTCTCGATCGGCTACCGAGAGGGAGGTCACCGACAGGTCATCGAGATCGAGCACTTTCAGATACTCCGGCAGGTTGGCAGAATCGGGCTGGTGATCGAGATCGAGCGGTTTGCCACCACGACCGGTGGTGATATAGACAATCCCCCGGGGCCGGGTATGCTCCCGCCCATCGAACTGCCTGTCTAAGGTAAAAGCGCCGCGCACACTACCGCCGGCACCGACCATGGAGCCGTCGGCCTGGGGTTGGACCTCGAAGATCAGCGGATGGCTGCGCTCGTACATATGGGAGTGACCACTGAACACCACGTCCACGCCATGCGCCTGGAAAAGGTCGCAAAGCAGGCGGCTGCGGTTCTCATTCAGATAAGTGACATCGCAGGTGAAGGGAGGCTGGTGGATGACGACAAAGCGCCAGGCACTGTCCCTGCCCTCTTCGAGCCTGTCCGAAACCCACTGGCGAAGCTCGGCTCGGGACCAGTCCACATAACGGTTGCCGTCGAGAACCAGGAAAAAGGCATTCCCGTACTTGAACGAGAAGCAGGTCTGGGAGAGCATCTCGCGGCCGACGATCTTGTAAGAGCGCCGGTACTTCTCGGCATCACCGCTGAAATCGAAACAGTCTTTGCCCGGCTTGACCGGACCATTTCGGCGCTGGTCGAAAACAAATCGATAAGCAAAGAGATCCGGCTCCTTCTTCTTGCTCTTGAAACCGAAAAGCTCTCTCGGTGCCGAGACATCATGATTGCCGACAGCAGCGACAGCGAGACGATGGGCAAGCAGCCCTCCGAATGCCGGGAAAAACTGCTCGAGATAATCGCCGAACTGACCGTGCTTGTAGACGATGTCCCCGGCGAACACAGTCAGGTCCGGATCCAGAGCCTCGATGCGAGAAGCTACCGGGCCGGCATCGAAAAGGTCTCCAACCAGCACCGCCTCGAAAGATGAGCCGGCAGGGACTGGCGCCCTCGACCTACCGCCAAAGACAGCCTTGCCGTCATAGAGGATCCGATACTTGAAGATCTTGCCAGACTCGAGACCTGTAAGGTCGACCCGGAAACGATGATGCTTCTTGATCCCGGCAATGCGCATCTCACGACTGTAAACCAGCCCGGCATCATGGAAATCGTCACTGTCTCCGGCTGCTACCTGGACGCCCCAATCGGCGGCGGTCTCGTCGGCATGCCAGATAAGAGCCAGGCTGGCTTTCCTGGAGGTAAAGTCGCCTTGCCCCATTTGCAGATAGGGCTTAACGATAAACGTTACAACGGGTGAAAACTGATTGAAGTCGGTTTGCATAGCGTGCTCCTTCGATTCGTCGATAGAGGCAGCCGCGACCAGAAAAACCTTCCCCTGTCCTGCTCCTCGCCGGCAAGGCGATTTTCTGGAGTGGCTCTGACAGGCGGATGCTTGGTTAGGCTTTTCGGGTAAATCCTGGCTGCTGAAATCGGAAAAGAACGCTTTCAAGCTAGCAACTTGAGATTCATCGACCTATTGCTTGTTTGCATTCGTAAAGCCCATTTGCCGGTGCTTTCCCCGAGCTTGCATCGTTCTTCTCTCCCTTCCCTGCCCTCTTTCAACTGATCGAATCGATTATCTGTCGCATACTGAAAACCCTTGCAAACAGTAGATTCCCAACTCGCGCAATTAGCGTATGGTGTCGTATATGGTGCTACCACGGAAGCGGTTAAGGAGCGTTTAAAAAATGATCTGTTTTTACACCAGTACACTAAAAGATATAGTATCCTGTCATCCCCGCAATTATTCACGGGAGTGACA
>JAGQHH010000499.1 GCA_020431945.1 Cyanobacteria bacterium HKST-UBA02
ATCTCTTCCGTAAAAGCGGAAAGTTCCCTGGGACGATGGTGCCAGCCAATCCCCGAAACGCCGATAGGACTGGTTGAGAGCCTGGAAGCGAGTGGCCATGCGAAATCCATCGTAAGCCATCAAAGCCGTGAGACTGTGCCAGGAGCCGTTCATGTCCTCGAGGATGCGCCGCTCGATATGAATGCCCCGCACCAGATCGACGCACCAGAACTGGCCGTCCAGCTTGCGAATGCTGACACAGCCCCGGGGATCGACAGCGATATTGTCCCCCTGGGCTTTGACCCGACCCCGCTCGTCGCGAACCACCACACCGTGCCGGTCTTTGCTGGCCCGGGAATGGACTCGTCCGGAAGGCAGACTGCGAACGAAAGAGACCAGATGCCCCTTGCTGTCATATCCGAACTGGATGCGGATGCCTTCCTGGGAACGAACTTCTTTCACTCTGCCCAGTGCGTCTTTGGTGACCGAGGCATTGTTGGGGAAAACTTCCTTGCGGGTGCCATTGTTCATGGGAATCATGCAGGGACGCAGCCAGTGACGGCGGCGCCTCACTGAGGCTCGCTCGGGCTTCGCGGCTTTCTTCAAGCCCGGTTGCGGCGCAACTGGAGGGCTGCTGGACTGGGCAATTTGCTCGAGCTGCCGGAGAAGCTCTGCAGGATCTTCCACCAGGCTCTGGACAACCTCATCGTCGACCGTTTCTATCGGCTCTTCGAATTCATCTTCGTTCTCGTCCCCGGCACCGAACCAGAGCTCGAGCATACGGGCGGTCTGATCGAGAAAACCGCGTCGGGAAGCGACCACTGTGGAGCTATCGAGAATCAAACCAGGGTCGGCGCTCATTTCTTCCACCGGGAGGATCTCGTCCCGGCCGAGAAAATCCAGGCCGCCCTGGGGCATCATCGAGACCGACACCGGCTCCTCGTTGATTTGCTGCTCGCTTATTTGCAGCTCTACTTGCTCGATGAGCTCGGTGAGGGCGCTGGATAAGGAGCCTGAGTCAGTTTCTATGGTCGAGACCGTGAGCTCCTGCCGGAACTCCTCGACGGTGCTGCGAGCCCTTTGATTGAGGATCTGCCTGACTGCTGCGAATTCGGGCACCTGCGAAGACTGGAGAATAGCCTTTTCGCAGATAGAGCTGTTTTTGGCGAGGAAATTGAGAAGACGGCGGTAGTCGGCGGGTCTGGTGCGATCGGGACCCTGGCCGTTCCCGGACACGCGGAGCTTATGGCGCGGCCAACTTCGGAGCTCCAGGTTCATCAACGCCTACCCCCACCCTGGCCAAACGAAGACTCTGAGCGGAGATCTTCGTTTCACCCTACAGCGACATTATATTATCACTGATATCAGGAGATAGGAATTACTTGTCGTAGGGCTTAGCTTCGGTAGAAAGCCATCCTCGAATCTGGAGAGACTCCGCCATGCGGGTCCCAGACGTGCGTTCGTCATACATAGCCACGGCAAATTGAGCCATGGTGATGGTGCCCTGGGTGAGCAATAATTCAGCCAGCAAGAGAGACTGCATCTCGGAGTCGGTGACATAACCGGCCCGGAGCACCAGATCCTTGATGGGGATGTCCGGATACATAGTCATCTGGTTTTTGAGAGCCTGAACCTCTGGCGGTCCGATGAATTGAGCCTCTTTCATGAGCTCCACCAGCTTGGGCAGAGTCTCGGTCATGGGCTGGGTGGTCATCATTTGCGCCGGTTGCGGCTCCACCCTCATCTCCACCGGGGCCTCGATCATCTCGAGAGTGCCGTCGTCGGGGATGACATGACTGTTGACCAGGACGCTGCGCGCCACGATCAGGTCATGGCTGAGCCTCAGCCTGGGCTTGCGAAGAATGAAACCGGCATTGAGGACCTTGTAGAAAGATTCTTTGTCCTGCTTGGGATCCGGGCAGGCTCTGAGGAACCGCTTCACGGCCTTGAAATAGGCTGCCAGGACCATGCTGGGATTAACGTCACAGCTGATCTGGAGCATCTCGTAGTAGTCGTCCGGAGAGAGGTCGCCTTCGGCTTTCGGAGGGGGCAGAAGATCGGGGAAAAGCTGATAGAGCTCCTGGCAAGAGCGAACCATGCCGATAGAGTCGCTCTCCGCCCAGCTCAGACGGAGCGCAGCACAGAGAATCTGGCTTTCAAGCTCGATACGGTTTGCGCCGCCCGTACTGGCCACCCTGTCTTATGCCTCCCCTGTGTTCCTTTGACTCCGACTACTAATTTCTTTCCACTTCGAAGGTAAGTTCTGTATGCCCTACGCGAATCTTATCTCCGGTAGAAAGCACTTGTCTCTTCACAACCGGATGGCCGTTCAGGAGAGTGCCGTTGGTCGAGCCTAAATCCTCGATCCAGAAGTCTCCGTCCTCGAAGGTGATCCAGGCATGATGCCGGGATGCGAAAGTGTCTTCCGCCACCACCACCTGATTGGTGGGATCGCGGCCGATTTTGACTTTGGTTGTCTTCAGAGGAATTTTCTGCCCGGTCTTCTGCACCACGACATTGACCGCCGTGGGCATGGACGAGTCATTGTCTGCTTCCGCCTTGAGATAGTCGCTCTGGAGGCTCTTCAAATCCAGATCGGTGACGGTGGCGCAATAAATGCACCGCTGCCCCGTTGGAGTGGGCCTCCCGCAACTGGGACAAGGCTCTGTTTTGGTGTTTTCTTCCATAGAAAGTTCGATCGACCGCTTTCGGCAAGGAAAAACTTCAGACATTATACGGGACGAAGATCTGCTTCGGTTGCTTGGGATCTAATTGGGATCCAAACTCGAAACATCCGGTTCGGATTTTACTTGTCTTCAGCGGATTCCAGAGTGGATTCCAGACCGATCAGCTTGAGAACTTCAGGGTTCTCACCGTAACAGTTTCTGATAACCTCGATGTCATCAGGGGTGGCATTCTTCAGATAGACCTTCAGAGCCTCAAGGCGCTCCTCAGTCAACTTGCGATCGGCAAATCTCAGATTGCGATCTTCCGGACCGGCTGCCCTGTTGCGCCTGTCTTCCGATGGATTCGGGAGTGGGGGCGGTGGAGGTGGGGAGGGAGGATTTTCGCTCACTTTTTCAACAATCCGAAGTCTCAATCCTCAGATTGTACAGGAATTAATCTGAACTTGCCTGCAAATGCTTGGCAGCCAGGAGATCCCGGGCGATCAAGAGAGGCTGGAAACTTGACAATCAGGCAGTGGCAGCGCCGACGTCGCCTTCCTCCGGAGCAAGGACTTCGTCGCCTTCCTCGAGTTTTTTGGCGCGGAAACAGTAGCTGCAATATACGGGTCTATAGCCTTTAGGCTGGAAAGGCACCCTGGTCGGTGCGTTGCATTCGGCACACTTGACCTCGGCGGTCTTGGCCGGATCATCCCCGTTGCGCATAACTCTCATAAGAATTCGGCAGTTGGGGCAACGTTTGGGCTCGTTTACCAGCCCCTTTTTGCTGAAAAACT
>JAGQHH010000500.1 GCA_020431945.1 Cyanobacteria bacterium HKST-UBA02
AGGCCGACAATGCCGCCGCCGATGATGACGATGTCGAACTCTGTCTCTTTTATCGCGGTTAGCGCGTCGCTTCTTGATAGCATCGGGTCGGGCTGCTTCTTCGCTCTCTTCGGATATATCGTGACTATAATGCACTGCCCTCGTGCCTACCCCGACAACCTTGACGATTTCTAATACTGAGCTTCAAGAAGAGTTTTGTTAATTGCCTGTCGGTTCACGAAGAAGCAGGAAGTGCGGTGCCCTCAGCCGATTTCGTACCCCTCAACAACCTTATTTTTTGCCCATCTTGCTTGAAAGGTCCAGTGACACCGGCGAGAATTGGCGGCTGATTGACATAATCGATACTTCTCCAAGAGTTTCTGAACTACTGATGAACAAGCCAACTTTTCGTGTCGCCCTGGTCTTCGTATCCGCCACGGTCTTCGCGTCCAGCACTAATTGCGGTGCGCTCGCTCAAGACGATCTGGGCCTCGGGGTCAACCAGAGCCGGCCGGCGGCTACCAGAACCCACACCACCAGGCAGGCGAGACCGACCCGGACGACGCGTCCCGGAGCTCATCACCCGGCCGCGCACGCTTCTGCAGGCTCCGGCGCCACCATGAGCGAAGTCCGTCAGGACGTAGTCAGAGAGCTCGAGCGTCTGGCTACACCCCAGACACCGGATGCCCAGCACAAGATCGACGTGATCAACAAAGAGGGTGAAGACCTTTTCCAGAAAGGCATGTATCAGGATGCCCTTTTGCGCTGGCAGAAGGCTTACGGCGAATCTATCGAGTCGAAATACTCCGAGGGTCAGGGTACTGCTCTCACAGGCATGTGCCGGGTCTATGTCAGTCAGGGCAAATATGTCAAAGCCAGGCACCTGGGCGAGAACGCCGTAGAGGTCCTGGCTGCCATCAACAGCCGCACCTTGCTTGGTAAGGCGAGAATCGCCCTGGCCCAGGCTTATACCGGGCTCGAAAACCATGTCTGGGCTGCCAAGCAGCTCGATGCCGCTCTCGAGCTCATCGTCAGCAACGCTGATAAAGAGCCCCTGGAGGCTGCCGGTATCTTGAGAATGTCCGGCGGCTTGCTCCTACAATATAAGAAGGTCAAGGAAGCGATCCAGTTTTTCCAGGCCTCCGCCAAATACTCGGAGCAGGGCGGCGATCTCGATTCGGCTCTCTGGATGCATACTCATGTAGCCTCGATCCTCACCGAGCTCGGTTACTACGTGGCGGCTCTCGAAGAAGCACAGAAAGCAGTGGTGATTTCGGAGCGCATCAAAGACCCCCGGGCCAAGATCACGGCTCTCAGCTCCCGGGGCAATATCGAATATGTCCTGGGTGAGTTCTATAACGCCCGCCTCACCTATGACGAAGCCTTCCAGATAGCCAAGAAGCTTCCTCCCAAGGGCGATATGTCCAAGGAAGGCAAAGCCTACCTGCTCATGGGCTACGCCTTCGCCCTGGTGGCTACGGGAGACGATGAGCTTGCCAGCCGTTATCTCAACCAGGTGATTCCTTATTTCGAGAAAGAAGGCAAGTATTATCACCAGGCCGAGTCCGTGAACGCTCTGGGAATTCTCAAAGCCAATGCCGGCGAGGCTTACAAAGCCCTTCCCCTGTTCGCCCAGGCTCGCGATCTTCAGACTTTCATCAAGCCTCCGCAACCGGGCATGCATGTCATGATCCTGCGCAATATGGCTGCCTGCGAGTACAGGCTCGGCAAGCCCCGGGAGGCTTTCCAGCACCTCAAGACGATCCTGCCCTTTTTCGAGAAACACAAAGACCGTCTGCAGATGCAGCAGGCCCAGGTCTATGTCTCCCTGGCCGAAGTCTCTATGAAGATGGGCGACACCGCTGCCGCCGAGACCTATTTGAATGAGGCGACAACCCTTGGAGAGACCTTGAAGGACGACTCTTCACTCTGGCGTGCCTATACCCTCAGAGCTCATCTGGCTCTGGTCAAGAAAGAAAACGACAAAGCCAAAGAGTATTTGAAGACGGCTCTCTCTCATTTCCGCTCGCCCCAGGCCGGCTATTTCCCCAATGCCGAGCTGCTTCGCTTCCCTTCGAGCCGCCGCGACTTCGGGCTCCAGCTCGCTGCCCTGGTGGCTTCCCAGGGGATGACCGAGCATGCCTTGCTCATAGCGGAACAACTCAAAGAAGAGCGTTTCATCTCTACTTTCATGCGCAAGGGCGCTACGGTGAAAGCTGCCGACAAAGATGTCTATAACGACCTCATGCGTCAGCGTGCTCACCTCCATGCTGCCGAGAACGCTTCCACTCCGGATAAGTTCACCAAAGAGTGGACCGAGTGGCTGGTCCGTTTCAGCACCCTGGCCAGGGAGAACAGCTCTCTTGCCCGTCTTATCGCGCCTTATCCCACCACGGTCAAAGAGATCCTGGAGAAGGTAAAACAGAAAGATGTCACAGTGGTGGATTATCTGGTGGGCGAGAAGTCCAGCATGGCTTTCACTGTCGATCCTCAGGGACGTATCTCGGCTTCGGTCATCCCCGCAGGCGAGGACAAGCTCAAGAAAGCCGTGGCGGATCTCTTAACAACCCAGCAAAACGGAGAAGAGCACAAAGTCCTCAAGTCGCTCTATCTCGAGCTGCTCCCTCAGCCTGTTCGCAATTTCCTGCCGATAAGCAGCGACAAGCAGATTGTCATCATTCCTGATGGCGTGCTTTACAACCTGCCCTTCTCGGCTCTCTGCGATGCCGACGGCAAATATCTCGTCGAGAAGCATCTTCTCACCCTGGCGCCTTCCATGCGTTATTTGCTGGACGCTACCTCCGGCTCTCGCGGTGCCGTGAACATGCTGCTTGCCAGCAACGGCAATCCGATGGAGCAGGAAGAAGCAAGCCAGATATCTTCCGTGCTTCTTCCGGATCCTGTATCGACCCTGACAACTCGTCAGGCGGATCTCGAGACTCTGAGCAATGAAGTACAGGGCAAGTCGGTGCTTCACCTGGCAACCGCTCTTCCTCTGACGGAAGACAATCCTTTCAGCAGCGCCATTCCCTTCCGCCGAGACGGTTCCCAGCAGGGCGCCACGGCCAGCCAGCTTTTCGGTATTGCCATGCCGAGAGATCTGGTGGTGCTCTCCGGTTCTTCGGTAAGTGGTCCGAAGCTCGATGGTGATGCTGTTCAGGCATTCAGCCGCGGACTCACCTATGCCGGCACCCAGAATCTCATGATGAGCCTCTGGAAAGCGCCGGATGATGCAAGAATCGCCGAGCTGGTCAGTTTCTACAAACATAAGAAAGAAGGCATGAATGCAGCCCAGTCCCTGCGGAAGGCCCAGCTGCTCTCCCTGTCAAGCGACCGTAATCCCAGGAGCTGGGCATCGTTCCAGTTGTTGGGCCTGGGTATGTAAGAGGCTCGGTACCGCTATCTATGTTTTGTATATGCGGTAGAATTATTTCTCTCTCAGTATGGAATCCTACTTAACCGCAGGGCAATGATCATGGCAGGACGTAAGAAAGCGAAGAAAGTAAGAGTTGACGCGGTCCGGATGCTGACCGCAGCGCTGGTTTCTCTGCAATTCTTGTCGCCGGTGCTGGCGCTCGATGGCAGTGTCGCTCCGGGATGGAATGACGATGCCATCGGCGATCCTGATCTGGTTCTCGAGCAGAAAGCGCCGACGGAAGAAGCTTCAGTAGCTGAAAGCAAGCCTGAAGAAACAGCTCCCGAAACTGCTGTAATCGA
>JAGQHH010000501.1 GCA_020431945.1 Cyanobacteria bacterium HKST-UBA02
GATCCGGTAGCGACCGTCCTGAAGCATATCGCCTGACTCCAGGGGCTCGATACGCTTGCGCCTGGACGAAGTATGCACGTCATCCAGCCACATATTCGTATATCCGTGCACGAACTCGTCCACTTCCCGGTTCTCCGACCGGGAGGCGATATCCTCGAGCTCGTGGATCACAGAACCATGAACTGCGGTTGCTCCAACGCGTTTTTCGATCAGACCAAGAATCAGCTCCCGGTCCGAATGTCTGGTAAAGGCATCGAGAGGAATCATAAATTTGACCCGGGGACGCCAGGCGAAAATCGAGAGGTTCACATCACCGAGGGTGGCGCCATTGAGGTAGAGAAAATTCCTGGCTCCGACAGGAAGGAGCTCCGGATCTATCGAGATCCCGAGGACCTTGCCGGCAGTCGAGCCGCTTCGAGCCAGGCGCTCGTCCTGAGCGAGGCTGACCAGCCGGATGCAGGACCAGGGGAAGACCGGTGTCGTGACGCTCTTCTTGTAGCACCATTTGAAAGCGATCCCCTCCTCGTAAACCACCACATTGGTGGGCATCTTGCTTTCTCGAATGGTAAACGGCAGAGCGATGATCGGAACAACGAAGAAATACAGGAAATAGAAGAACTGGAGCATCGAGCAGATCGGATCGTAATAGTCGTACTCGTAGCTGGACATGTGCTGCGGCCAGAAAGGCAGAAAGGCGAGCAAAATGAGAGCGCCATATAGATAGATTCGGAATCGCCCGATCCCGCCTGTGGGCGGCCACTCCACAGGCCCGAGAGGGCAACTGATCCGATCGACGAATGAAAGCGCGTCGTACGCTTTGTGCCTCGTCTCCGAAGCAACCGGATAGCTGAGCACCAGATCCTGCCCGGCACGTAGATTGTCATTGTGAATTTCGCTAGTAACTGGTTGCATCGTCGCTTCCCACAACCCCGAGCCACTATCATAGCCAGGTTGTCAGGAGCGATCACTGGGGTTTACCCTGACCGGAGTTTACCCCTCATCTAAAAGTGTACTCCACCTCGATTTCCCTCTCGTTACTTCCCGGGGGAAAGACGAACTTATTGAGCGTGACAACGGCCTGAAGCGCAGCAAAGTCCTGGTCTTTGTCACCGGAAGACTGACTCACATGAATCGAAGCGAAGTGGCCGTCGGGCTTGACCATCAACCAGTTGCAGACCACCTGACCCCGTCGTGGCGCGTACCCTCGACCGGAGGTCCTGGGCATTCGCCAGAGGGGCAAGAGCTTGATCTCGAGCATTCTCATGAAGCCGAGAAACTGTCCATCATCAGAGCCGGCGGAGGACTGATTGCGCAGAAGGAGCGCCCGCCAGCGCATGGCGTCCTTGTTTCTTCCGAGCTTGACGTTCAACCTGTAGAGTCGCTCCAATGAGTCGTAGACATCATCGCCGGACTTGGTGCGCATGTCGTAGCACCAGCCGTACACTTTTACAGCCTGATCGAGCTTGTTCTGCTGCTCATACAACTGCGCCAGCATGCGCCCGGCGGCATAGAGCTCATAAGGAGTCGTCGCCAGGCGCGTGGCTGCATTGAGCATGTCCTCAGCCGACTTGTATTCGTGATTCGCCATCAGAAAGCTCGCCATGCTCACGCTGGTGCTCCAGGCCGCTGTGTCTGCTCGGGACCAGACCGGGCTCGGGATAGAGGCGAGAATAACGACGAATACCAGAATAAGGCGGCGCATCTATATAAGATACAACGAACCTGCTCCGGTCGTCCTATTGAAAGTCGACAGTTCTTAACTGTGCCTGCCTGGGTATGTCGCAGGTAGCGACATGACCCACTACAGAGGCGAGATTGCGGGCACCATCATGATAGATGTCGGTCATCATATAAGTCTGAGCGACCATGCTCTTGTCGATAATCGTATGAGCAGGAATCTCTCTTCTCGCAACGACGACAGGGGTGCCCACCTTCTCGACGATACACATCATGCCGGCTACCATAATAGCCTTTATGCAAAGAATGACGATTGGGATCGTGATGGATTTATTTTGAGAAGACTTGTTCATAACGCACCTCCTGATTACCAGCCTAATATATGATCGGCAGAAGTAGTCCTTTCCTGAATCTATTCTTTAGAAGTCACCATATACGCTACCACTTATCCGGTATCTAATCCGGTATCTAATCCGGCATTTGATCAGGCAACTTTTCTGGCATCACATCCGGTTCCGGGCGAGTCCTGGCTGAATCGGCAAATTGAACAAATAATTAGGGATCTCAGGGTTGCCAAGGAGATCTTCTATACTCAACTAGATAGGGGGCACTTCCATGATCGGCTTCGCTGTAGTCTTTATCGTTCCAATGAGCATAGCTGCTCTGCTCGGCTCGTTTGCCAACAAACGACACGCTCCGGAGTTTGACACAAAGCCGACCTCAGCTCCGCTCGCTCACCAGATCTCGGCTATCCTGACCGCGGTAGCGGTAACCTATCTGACAGCCTTTGCCCTGCACTGCGGGCTGATCGCAGTCACGGGAGCAAAGACAATACTGGGGCCCGGCACATACTCGGCACCCTTGATCCTGGTGGGTACGTCCTTCGAATTCAGCGGAATGTGGGCCACCGCCGGACTGGCAGGCGCCGTTCTGGCCATCGCCTGCAACGAGGTTCTGACCTTTATGAGAGTCGAGCGGGACCGATTCAAAATGGTCGCTTTCGCAGCCGGAATCTCCCCGATTCTGATGTTCCTGGCCTCCGTCGTCCTCGAACTGCTTTCGTCCACGCCGGCGGAATTACACCTCCTGTTCATCGGCATGTCATTCATGCTGCAGTTCTCGATTGTCACCGGAGTCCTCACCGCGACCGGCACGCTGTATATATTGAACCAGCGCCTCCGGGTCCGAAAAGAAGCGAAGACGGAAAACTGAGATGACGATAAAGGACGACCAGCCGGTGAAGGAACTGCACCTGGAACCAGGAACATTCATTGCCGGCGCCACTGTATGTGGCGCCGTCGCAATGCTTTTGTATTTCGGACTGGCCGTCTCTCAGGGATGGACGCCGGCCGCCTCCATCAATCTTCTCGCGGTTCTCATTCAGGAGCAGATCCTGCATATTCTCGTGAAAATGGCCG
>JAGQHH010000043.1 GCA_020431945.1 Cyanobacteria bacterium HKST-UBA02
CTGATGTGGGTTTTCCAGCATTATGTCGGGCAGTGCTACGGGATCGGTTTGATTTATTGCTATAAGCGAGGCTACTACCTCAATAATGTCGAGCGCGAGATTTTCCGCTGGTTCATGCACGGTCTGTCGATTATCGTCATCACCCGCATTCTCTGTTATCGCGAATTCAGCCCCTATGTCTATTTCGAGACTCAGGTCCCGTTCTGGGGTCTGCCTCCCTTCATTGCCGAGATGGGCCAGACATTCTTCATCATCATGAGCGTGCTCTTCGTGGGCATGATCATCAGGAAATATCACCGGGACGGGCAGCTCATGCCGGTCCCCTGTCTGGGAGTGGTCCTCACCGTGGTGGGTATCGGTCTCTCGGTGGGCATGGCTTCGTCCATGGTCTGGATCTACGGTCCGCCATTCTTCCATGGCAGCCAGTATCTGGCGGTCTCCCTGGGCTTCTATCTGAAAGAGAAAGGCATTCCCGAGGGCATGGCGGTCCAGCATATCTGGCAGGAGTGGTTCAAGCCCCGAGCCCTTAAATACTGGGCTTACACCATCGTGGCCGGGATGTTCATCTATGTTGTGGTGCCTCACTTCATGATGTATTTCGGCTTCACCTTCGCCATGGTGGCGAGCTCTATCCAGGCCTGCATCAATTTCCATCATTTCTGTTCGGACGCTGCCATATGGCGATTACGAGATCAACGTTGTCGAGAGATTCTGATAGCCTGATTTGATGCTTGAACCCTGCTAAACTCACGAGAATGAAAGAGCCAAGTCGCAGCACCAATCTAGGAGAAGATGACGCCCTGGTACGCTTCCGCGGACCGCTCATCGCACTGGCCATAGCCATTATCGGCTTCGGCCTGTATTACGGCTACCGGGTCATGTCCGACAAGTACAGCGTCAAGCCGGAGAAGCTTTTCACTGATACTTTCGAGGACAATTTCACCACGGTCAGCAATTTCAAGGGGGGCGGCGAGGTCTCCGGCTCTCATGATACCTGGCTCTATTTCAAAATGACCAAGGAAGCCACTCTCAGGAACAAAGAGCAGTTCACCGGCGAAGACAGGGAAGAAGTAGCCCGGCGCTGGTTCATCAAGCTCTTTCCGGATTCGGAGGGGCTCCAGCCCGTCAATTATCAGTATCTCAAGCTCAAGAGCCGGATCGATAATCAGGCGGACCATATCAACCATTACTGGTATCTCTACAACTGGCGTACCGACGAGCATTACTATCGGGACTGGGGCTATTGACCGAGAAGGAAGCTGCCGAGCTCGAGCCCGAAACCCTGGGGAACAGATCTTTCACTCAGCTGCGCCTGGCCTGCTACCTGACCGTGGCGGTGGTGGTGGCTCGACTTATCTATACCGCAATCCTGCACCCGCTCAAGATCGGTTGGGATCCGGCTCTGCACCTGCACGCAGCCATTCTGATCACCCAGGGAAGAGTGCCTTATGTCGACATGTTCGATGTCAACCCGCCCCTGATCTGGTACCTGGACACCATTCCGGCTTTTGCCGCCAAATGGTTCTCGCTTCATCCGACCCAGGCTTTCGGCTTCTTCCTGACATTCCTCATAGGCCTGTCGGCATTTCTTTGCACCTATCTTCTCTTCAAGCGCGGCAACAAGCAGGAAGCGATGTTTTTCCTGCCTTTCGTGATCGGGATCTGTGCATTCAATTTCTTCCTGCGCTTCGATTTCGGGCAGAGAGAAGACATCTTCGTACTTCTCTATATGCCGTTTTTCGTGTTGCGCTGGCTGACCTGGAGCGGCCGGGGTCAGTTCGGTAGAGGTCTCAAGATCGCCGTGGGCATCATCGGAGGGGTGGGGGTTTGTCTCAAGCCCTATTTCCTCATCCCGGCAGCTCTCACCGAGCTTTATTATGTTCTCGATCACAGACGTCTCAAGCCCCTCATTACCACCGAGACCATCGCCTGTGCTCTGGTGGGCTTCGCCTATTTGGGACATTTTTTCGTGGCACCACCGGCGATGCGGGAAAATTATCTGGGCTTCATCGTTCCCGCTTTCCAGCTCGGCTACAATTTCTGGGATTGCTCTATGGCGGCTATGTTCTCGCCGCCGGAAAAGCGTAATGTCTTTTTCCTGATGACCGGTGCCATTCTTCTGGCTCTGGCTATGCGCCGGCGCTCGGGGCTCTTTCTGCCTCTGGCGATATTCTGTCTCTCTTCGAACATCGCTTATCTTATCCAGTTCAAAGGCTGGACCTATCACAACCAGCCGGTCTTCGCCTCGGCTCTCATGCTCGCCTATATGATCGCCGGCTATCTGATTTATCTCGCCTTTCGCGAGCTCAGGAAGATGTTCTCTCTTCCCACCGGCCTGTTCATCTATTGCGTGCCGGTGATTTTTCTCGGCTATGGAATCTATGATGCTGTGATCGATACCATGGACACTTACCAGGCCGAGAAATTCGATCTGGATCGGATCGGCTACAGCGGCTTCTGTCCTTTGAAAGACGTGGAGTCGTCTTTCCTCGATATCGTTCTCGACAACACCAAGCCCGGCGATTCGGTGGTCTTCATGTCCAATGGTGTCCAGCCCGAATATCCCTTTGTGACGCAGCTCGGACTCAAGCCAGGTTCCCGGCATCTTCACTGTGTCATCCTGTCGGTCCTCCGGTACATCAAAGACGAGCGCCCGGACACTCCCAAAAATCGCGCTCTCTACGATCACACTTCCCAGATCATCCG